>NZ_JBSXNR010000079.1:0-30826 GCF_056857735.1 Flagellimonas sp. L-11 | reverse complement strand
GCAACTTTAAGGGCATAGGGACCCTATGGCCCGATTTTTTCCAAGGGAAATAAATCGATAAAACGCAACATTAAGGCAGGCACCCACAAATCACCCCCTAAATAAAAAGACCGCCTAAATGTTTTTAGACGGCCTCTTTTTAGTTTCGGACCTTGTTATCTTCCTCGGGTCAATTCAATTTCATAAAGTTCTCTTCCCAATTGTGCCAAAAAGGGGATGCCCACTTCGTCGTATTCGTAGGCATCATCATTAAAAATACCATCGCTATTAACCAATATCGTTGCCGTGAGCATAAAATCAACATTGTTTTTGGTGTCCTTTATATAGGCGCAATCAGTCAGGGTACCATAGGCATATCCCACTTTGTTATATATTTTGATGTGTTTGGGCATGGGTTCCGTACTGTCACCAAACATAAAAAACTTTACATAGCTATCATAAAATACATCGGGGTCATAACCTAATTGGGGCGGAAGTGTGTGCATGGCGGTCAACAAATATTTGCGTTGAACATCACTTAGGTTAAAACGTTGTTCCCTTGGGAATGCTTCAGGAAAGATGATACGTTTTAACAGTGCAGTCTGTGCTTCGATGGGATAGTAATTTTTCAACGAAAAATCAAAAGGTCCCATTTGCAAAGATGCATCAGAAATAAAACCTTTTCCTTTTTCAGCCCTATTTAGTTCAAGTGGTTTTATCGGGGAATTTATAATGGGTTTGCTCAATGAGGTCGTGGAATCGTTAAGGTAAAAAACCAATGGTTTGGTAGTTACATCATCAGCATTGTCTGTTGATAAACGATGGGCTATCCTAATGGGCGAAACGCCTCTCCTTTGCATCCTTTCATTCAAGTCGTCTTGCCCTATAAACTCTACCAACCGGTTGTTGGCGGCATTGTCCGAGACGGCAAAAATTTCTGAAATGGCCTTTGCGAATGTTGAGTTTACGGAATCACCCTCAACAAAAAACCGGGTGTTTAGCGAAAGTGAGTCAAGTTCGTTGAGTTTTTCCAGAGTGGCCACCGCAGCGGGGAACTTAACCGTGCTTGCAGGATAAAAATAGTTGCTTTTGTCAACCTGAAAATCGTAATCTGTGAAAACGATGTTGTCGTTCCTTCGGTCTATTTGGGTGTATCTTATTTGGACTTCATGTGCCTCCAGATTGTCCATTACCCTGCTAATTTTGACATTCTCGGAAGAAAGCACTTGGATCAAAGGGTCGGTAGATGAATTTTTGGAGCAGGAGAGCCCCAATACAAGCAAACTCAATATCCCAAGTCTGGACCTCATGAAAAAAAGATTAAATTTCCCCCGTATATACCTGGCCTCTGTGGGGTTTCAGAATTTCCCTTGCCTCCTTTAATTCAAATTCGGCCACGACCAAAAAAGCAATACTGTGGGTGGGACTATAATGTTCTACTCCCGAAAGGTCGTGCTTTAATTCCTCTGCCTCTACAAATTCTTTGAGGTGTTTTAAATAGTGTTCGGCAACATGGGCCGCATTGGGACCTCTAAAGTCCCAAATAATCTTTATTTTTCTGTCCAAAAGCTTTTCCATGGTTTTTATGAGTCGGTTACGGATTTGCCGGTTTCGGCAAAGGATTTAAAATCTTGCATGTACTTTAAGGATTGTTTTTTAAACGCACCGGGCATAAAAAGCCCCATAAGTTTCATGCCAAATCCCGAAAATTGGAATTCAGACTCGGAAATCCAGCGGGTTTTGTCCCCTTCTTCCTTAAAATAATTTTTTTGAATGTTATGCACACCTTTGGTGTCGTAAATGGTGTGCAGTTCATCGGGAAGGTTTCTTTTGATGATGGTCTCTATCATGGTAATTTCCCGTTTGCCCATTTTGTAACTGAGACTCATTTGGGCACCTTCCTGTCCAGGGTTTTGTGATAGTTGTTCATAGTTGACAAGACCTCTTTGCCAATGCCTCATGTTTTCGGAATCGTCCATCTTTTTGATGAATTCTTCCCTTGGGACATCAATAACAATTTCGGTAGTGTACTTCATGTTTGGTTTGGTTTTGCACTAATGTAGCAATTTCTGGCATCTATCTCCAACTAAAAAAATCTGTTAATGAAATTAGAACCTTCTTGTAAGGGATTTTGTAATTGTTATTTTTGCGAAATGCTTAAGCACCAAAAAAATACGCCGTTCCTTCTTTGCACTTTAATTGCAATCCTCGTTTCTTCTTGCGAGGGCATGTTCAACAAGGAAGAAGAGAAGGAACCTTTGGCAAGGGTGGACGATACTTTTTTGTACAAAGAGGACATTGCTTCCTTGATCAGGGACGACATGACAGCGGAGGACAGCACCATGTTCGTTACGAATTATATCAACAATTGGGCATCCAAGCAGTTGTTGTTGTCCAAATCAAAAATAAATCTGCCCGAAGAGAAGTTGGCCGAATTCGACCGTTTGGTGTCCGATTACCGGGCCGACCTTTATACAAGGGCTTACATAGAGGCATTGGTGAACCAATCCCAGGACACTTCCGTTACCAAGGCACAGCTACAGGAGTTTTACGAGCGGGAGAAAGAAAACTTCAAACTAAACGAAAAATTGGTGCAGCTCAGGTTTGTGGGCATGTCCGAAAAGTTTTTGGACAGGGACGGTGTAGAGGCCAAAATAAAAAATTGGGACGTTTCGGATAAAAGATATTTGGACTCCATCGCGGTACAGTTCAATAAAATTCATTTTAACGATTCTATTTGGATAAGTGCATCAAGGGTAATCGAAGAAATTCCACCTTTGACGCGGGCAAATGAGGAAACCCACTTAAAAAAATCACAATTTTTTGAGTTACAAGATTCGTTAGAGGTATATTTGGGCTTGGTAACCAATGTGTTGGAAGTCAACGAAACAGCTCCTTTTGATTATGTGGAGCCGGACATCAAACAATTGATATTGAACAGGAGACGGTTGAACTACATAAAAAAACTGGAAACCGAAATTATTGATGAAGCTATTAAGAAGAATGAATTTGAGGTTTATGACAAAGAAAATTAAAGGACTTTTTATTGCATTTTTTGCACTGTTCGGTATGGTACAAGCGCAGGAAGCCGACGAAGCATTGGGCGTTAACGATTCCACCAGTAACGCCAAAAAAGTAAAATTGGACGGTATTGCCGCCGTGGTCGGGGATTATGTGATCCTGGAGTCGGATATCGACAAAACATTGATAGACCTTCAAAACCAAGGGGCATCCACCGAAGATGTTACCCGATGCAACCTATTGGGCAAACTTATGGAGGATAGATTGTACGCCCACCAAGCGGTGCAGGACAGTTTGTTGGTCTCCGACGATATGGTAAATGCCCAGAGTGACCGTCAAATACAGCAATTGACCCAACAGATAGGAAGCGTGGAGAAGATGTTGAGCTACTATAAAAAGCCCGATATGGAAAGTTTCCGCGAAGAACTTTTTGAAATCAACAAACTGCGTATGCTGTCCGAAAAAATGCAGGGCAAGATTGTTGAAGAGATTGAAGTGACCCCGGAAGAAGTTCGCCAATTTTTCTATAAAATTCCGGAAGATGAAAGACCTGTTTTTGGAGCAGAACTGGAAATTGCCCAGATTGTAAAACAGCCCGAGGCCCCGGAAGAGGAAAAACAAAAGGTCATTGACCAGTTAAAGGAAATTCGCCAAGATGTATTGGAGAACGATGCGAGTTTTAATGTAAAGGCCATTTTGTACTCGCAAGATCCAGGTTCTAAATCCAAAGGAGGTTTTTATAGTATGACGAAAGAAACTCCGTTTGTAAAGGAATTTAAGGATGTAGCCTTCAGTCTTCAGGAAGGGGAGATATCGGAGCCCTTTGAAACAAGTTTCGGCTATCATATTATTTATATAGAAAAAATCAGGGGACAAGAGTTAGATCTTCGACATATCCTCATGATTCCTAAAATCCCTCAAAGTGCTATTGATAAGGCCGTAAACGAATTGGATACTATCCGCCAACAAATTTTGGATGGCAAATATACTTTTGCCGAAGCAGCCCTGAACTTTTCAGATGAAAAAGAAACCAAGTTCGATGGTGGATTGCTCCGTAACCCAGTAAACTTTGATTCCCGTTTTGAGCTGACCAAAATGGATCCAACACTATATAATCAAGTTAGGGATTTAAAGGATGGTGAAATATCCCGTCCCATTCGTGAAGATGACCAAAGGGGAGGAGCTCCCAAGTTCAAAATCATGAAGATTTCCAACCGTTATGACGAGCACGAGGCAGATTTCGCAAAAGACTACATGAAAATCCAGGAACTGGCACTAAGGGAAAAGCAGTTCAAGGCCATTAAAGAATGGATGGACGAACATATAGAGGATACTTATATCCATGTTGACTCCGAAAGTAGGGACTGCGATTTTGCAAACAACTGGGTAAAGGAATAATTGTATGTCGGATGTAGTTGCAGTAGAAAATCTGGTAAAAAAGCACCAAGATTTAAAAAAAGAGATTGCCAAGGTCATTGTAGGCCAAGATGAAGTGATCGAACAAATACTACTATCCATCTACACCGGGGGCCACTCCTTGTTGATCGGTGTTCCCGGTCTTGCAAAAACATTGATGATTAACACCATTGCACAAACCTTGGGACTGGATTTTAAAAGAATCCAGTTTACGCCCGACCTAATGCCCAGCGATATTTTAGGAAGTGAGGTCTTGGACCAAAACCGAAACTTTAAATTTATTAAGGGACCGGTTTTTGGCAATATCATTTTGGCTGATGAGATCAACCGTACACCACCAAAAACCCAAGCAGCTTTGCTGGAGGCCATGCAGGAGAGGGCGGTGACCATTGCTGGAAAGCAGTACAAATTGAATCGACCCTATTTTGTACTGGCCACACAAAACCCGATAGAGCAAGAAGGCACCTACCCATTGCCCGAAGCGCAATTGGACCGCTTTATGTTCGCCATAGAGCTGAAATACCCCTCGATTGAAGAGGAAATCCAAGTGGTAAAATCCACTACTACGGATGATCAGGTCCAGATAAACACACTTTTCAATGCCGACGAAATCATCGAAGTACAGCATTTGGTAAGACGTATTCCCGTGCCAGACAATGTTGTGGATTATGCGGTTAGGTTGGTCAATAGAACAAGGCCGGGCCAAGAAGGTGCATCCGATTACGTTAAAAGTTATATCGATTGGGGAGCAGGCCCGAGGGCGTCACAGAACTTGGTTTTGGCAGCTAAGGCCCATGCGGCCATTAATGGTAAGTTCTCTCCGGACATCGAAGATGTTAAAGCAGTTTCCCTGGGAATCCTTCGCCACAGGATACTAAAAAACTACAAAGCTGAGGCTGAAGGCATCAATGAGGAAAAAATTATCACGGAATTATTGTGAAAAATAAGAAAGTCAACACTTATTTAGTGCGATTCTAATTCCAAATTACTTCTCATTTTAGTAAATTTACCGAATTACGAAAATCTTAAAAACTCAATTGTATAATGGCATTTGATATAGACATGATTAAGGGTGTTTACGCTTCCATAGGGGAACGTGTGGAAAAAGCCCGTGAATTGGTGGGCAAGCCCCTTACACTTTCCGAAAAAATCTTATACTCCCACCTTTGGGACGGTAAACCCGAAAAAGCATTTGTAAGAGGCAAGGATTACGTTGACTTTGCACCCGATAGAATCGCTTGTCAAGATGCAACGGCGCAAATGGCCTTGCTTCAATTTATGCAGGCGGGCAAGGATAAAGTAGCGGTGCCCACAACGGTTCACTGTGATCACTTGATCCAAGCCAAGGATGGCGCAGCATCAGATTTGAAGCACGCCAATGAAACCAGTAAAGAGGTTTTTGACTTCTTGGGGTCTGTATCGAACAAATATGGAATTGGATTTTGGAAACCAGGTGCAGGTATTATTCACCAAGTTGTCTTGGAAAATTATGCATTTCCTGGAGGTATGATGATCGGAACCGATTCCCATACCGTAAACGCCGGTGGGTTGGGAATGGTGGCCATTGGTGTCGGTGGGGCCGATGCCGTGGATGTAATGGCCGGAATGGCCTGGGAATTAAAATTCCCCAAGTTGATCGGTGTCAAATTGACCGGTAAGCTATCTGGTTGGACAGCCCCTAAAGATGTTATTCTAAAAGTGGCCGAAATTCTTACCGTAAAAGGGGGGACAGGTGCCATTGTGGAATATTTTGGCCCAGGAGCCACTTCCATGTCCTGTACTGGTAAAGGAACCATCTGTAACATGGGTGCGGAAATTGGAGCTACCACTTCCACATTCGGTTACGACGAATCCATGGAGCGTTATTTAAGGGCAACCGATAGGAAGGATGTTGCCGATGAAGCAAACAAGGTAAAAGAGCATTTGACCGCAGATCCAGAAGTTTATGCTAACCCAGAGCAATATTTTGACCAAGTAATCGAAATAAACCTTTCCGAATTAAAGCCTTTGCTGAACGGACCATTTACCCCGGATTTGGCAACAGAAGTAGGAACAATGAAAGAAAAGGCCGAGAAAAACGATTGGCCTTTAGCTGTTGAGTGGGGATTGATAGGATCTTGTACCAACTCTTCTTATGAAGATTTATCAAGAGCATCATCCATTGCACAACAAGCTTTGGACAAAAAACTGAAAACAAAAGCTGAATTTGGTATCAACCCAGGTTCGGAGCAAGTAAGATATACTACGGAGCGTGATGGTATCCTTGAGATATTCGAAAAATTGGATGCTACGATCTTTACCAATGCCTGTGGACCGTGTATTGGCCAATGGGCACGATACAAAGATCCAAAGAACGCACCAAAGAACAGCATCGTTCACTCCTTTAACCGAAACTTCGCAAAGCGCGCCGATGGAAACCCCAATACACACGCTTTTGTAGCTTCGCCCGAAATGACCGCTGCAATCGCCATTGCAGGTCGTTTGGATTTTAACCCCTTAACGGATAAGTTGATCAACGAAGATGGGGAAGAAGTAATGTTGGATGAACCGACAGGATGGGAATTGCCACCAAAAGGTTTTGAAGTTAAGGAAAACGGTTACGAAGACCCGTTGGAAGATGGAAGTGGAGTAGAGGTCAAAGTGGCTTCGGATTCCGAGCGCTTGCAATTGTTGGAACCATTTGTGCCCATCAAAGCAAGCGATCTTCAGGGTATGAAATTGTTGATAAAGGCCTTTGGAAAATGTACCACGGACCACATCTCCATGGCAGGGCCATGGTTGCGTTTCAGGGGGCATTTGGACAATATTGCCAATAATACTTTGATAGGCGCCGTAAATGCTTTTAACCAAAAGACCAACTTCGTTAAAAACCAAATCACAGGTGAGTACGGAGGTGTTCCCGATACCCAGCGTGAATACAAGAAAAAAGGAATCATGACGGTTGTTGTGGGAGACCACAACTACGGTGAAGGTTCATCAAGGGAGCATGCGGCCATGCAGCCAAGGCACTTGGGTGTTGCCGTTGTATTGGTAAAATCCTTTGCAAGGATCCACGAGACCAACCTTAAGAAACAAGGTATGTTGGCCTTGACCTTTGCCAATGAGGACGATTACGATTTGATCCAGGAGGATGATACGTTCAATATTGTTGATGCCGCTGAGTTTGCTCCGGACAAACCTTTGACCATCGAAGTAGTGCACTCCGATGGAAGTAAGGATACCATCGTAACAAACCATTCGTACAACGATGCGCAAATCAAGTGGTTCAACGAAGGTTCGGCCTTGAACTTGATCAAGAAGCAGAATGCTTAATTGTATCTAATATAATCTGTAAAAACTCCTGATGTTGTAAAAGATGTCAGGAGTTTTTAATTTTTGATAAATAATTTTCAATGAAGATCAACAAAAAGACCATTCTCAATGTTGTATTGATTCTTTTTATCCTATCGTTTTTTGTGACCCCGATCGGTTACTACGGGAAAATTTGGTTGAACAGGGCGTTTGCATTTTCTCCTGAGATCATCGATAAGGGCGAGCAACAAAAAATCACCGATTACGATTGGAAGCTAAAAGATGCAGAATGGAACTTTTTCAACTTTGAAAAATCCAAAGGAAAGGTAATCTTCATCAATTTATGGGCTTCATGGGGATTGCCATCGGAAGCAGAGCTTGCAAGTATTCAGGAATTGTACGACAAATATAAAGATGAAGTTGATTTTTACATCATCACCAATGAGGAGAGAGCACCTGTTGAGGCTTTTATGGAAGAGCACGAATTTACATTCCCAGTAACCTATTTGATCATAGGCGAAAAAATGCCCATTGATCCCAGCGAGGTGCCTTCTTCCTATTTGATCGATAGATCAGGAAGCATTGTGATTCACGAAGAAGGAATTTCGGATTGGAGCACCAATAAAGTTTATAAATTAATGGAACGGTTAATCGCAGAATGAAAATCACCAAGGAACAGATCGGCAACGCTATATGGATTTTGGCCATAGTGCTCATACTTTTTACCCCTTTGGGCTTCTATCCACGGGTATGGGTCAATAAAATTGTTGCTACAGTGATTAGTCCAAGCACTGTGGACAAGGATGAACAAACTAGGTTGAAAAACTATAACTGGAACCTTGTTGATCTAAAGGGTAAATCAACCAACCTCCAATCAAAACAAGGGGAAGTTATTTTGGTGAACGTTTGGGCAACCTGGTGTCCCCCTTGTGTGGCCGAACTACCGGGTTTTGTGGAGCTCTACGAAGATTATGGAGATAAAGTCACTTTTGCCTTTGTTGCCAATGATGAAAAACAAAAAGTTGAGGCATTTCTAAAGAAAAAAGGGTATGATTTACCAGTATATTTTCAAGCATCGGCCACACCAAAGGAGTTGGAAAGTAGTAGTATTCCTGTAACCTATATTATTGATAAAAAGGGCAATGTAGTGGTGGATAAAACGGGAGCCGCCAATTGGAATTCCGACAAGACCCGTAGCCTGTTGGATAAGTTGATTTCCGAATAGCCATTATTTTATTTCTTCTTAAAATATTTGAAAGGGACGACCAACATTCCAAAACATTCCCCGTCTTCTTTGCCCAAATGTTTATGATGGATTTTATGCGCCCTACGTACTCCTTTCGCATACCAATTGTTGGCATTCCTAAATATTTTAAAGCGTTGGTGAATAAATATATCGTGAACCGTAAAATAAGCAATGCCATAGGCCAAAATGCCAAATCCTAACGGCCATCCATACCAAAACGAGGTGTAACTGCCCAAGTAAAACAACGTCATGCTAACGACGGCGTAAAAAATAAAGAAAGCATCATTTCGCTCAAACCAGGAATCATGATCTTTTTTATGGTGGTCTTTATGCAGGCTCCATAGAAAACCATGCATCACGTATTTATGGGTAAACCATGCCATAAACTCCATAAAGCAAAAGGTTGCCAAAAATATCAGTATCCAAAGTGCTACTTTCATTGTACCAGTTGTAATTTATAATTTACATACGATTGTGCCAACAGACCAAATTTTTGATAGTTGGGGACACGGATCCTAGTGTTTTTTATCTCCAGAGGAGGTGTGCCCTGCAATTTTTGAAGCAGTTTTTTATAATATCTATACGCGGTATAAACTCCAAACTTGGCTTGTTCGGGCAACTGTACAATTCCTGAGTACCCAAGCGCAAAATCGGCCTTGATCTCGTTTACGATACGCTTTTTGGACTCCTCGTCCAGTTCCATCAAGTTGGTGTTCGGAAAATAGGCCCGGTTCAAATGCTCGTAATCAGCTTTTAGATCACGTAAAAAGTTCACTTTTTGAAAAGCGGAACCCAAAGCCATGGCCGATTCTTTCAATTTTTCATACTTTTCCTTGTCCCCTTTTACAAATACACAAAGGCACATCAACCCAACAACATCGGCAGAACCATAAATATACTCACGGTATTCATCAAAAGTCTCATAGTTTTTCTTGGTAAGGTCCATGCGCATGCTTTTCATAAAGGACGTTACCAAATGATGCGGAATGTCATACTTGTGATAGGTATGCTGAAAGGAATTCAAAATAGGGTTCAAACTAATTTTGTCATCAATGGCCCGTTTCATGTCTTTTTCAAAGGCATTGAACAATTTGGCCTTGTCGTAATCGTGAAAGGTATCCACAATTTCGTCGGCAAAACGTACAAAACCGTAAATATTGTATATATCGGAACGGATGGACGGTGCCAACATTTTGGTGGCCAACGAAAAAGAGGTGCTGTAAGACTGGGTCACGACCTTGCTGCAGTTGTAGGATACATCGTCAAAAATAGTTTTCATCTTTTTACTTCTTTAATGATTAAATCAGCCACCAGTTTTCCGGAGATCAGGGATGGTGGAACCCCTGGGCCGGGAACGGTCAACTGACCGGTAAAGAACAATTTTTTTACTTTGCTACTTTTGAGGTTAGGTCGTAAAAAAGCGGTTTGGCGCAACGTGTTTGCCAAGCCATAGGCATTGCCTTTATAAGAGTTATACTGCTCCACAAAATCGTTTACACAGAAACTTTCCTTAAAAATTACTGATTTTTTTACAGTTTGCTTGGTTAAATTTTCAAATCGGTCCATTACAATATCAAAATATTGGTCACGTACTTGTGGTGTATCTTCCAATCCAGGGGCAATGGGTACCAAGAAAAAACCTGTTTCTTTGCCATTTGGAGCCATTGTGGCATCGGTTATCGACGGAAAGTTGGCATAGAACAAAGGATTGCTGGGCCATTGGGGATTATCATAGATTTCTTGGGCATGTTTTTCAAAGTCGGTATCAAAAAACAAATTGTGATGTTCAATATTTTCCAACTTCTTGTCAAAACCTATATAGAACAACAGAGAGGAAGGGGCGTAGGTTTTTTTGTTCCAGTATTCTTCGGAATATTGTCGGTGTTTTTTGTCCAATAAAGTTTCGGAATGGTGATAGTCGGCACCGCTCACTACATAATCACCAAGATGATTTTTCCCTTTGCTTCTGATGCCCAAGACCTCTCCATCGGATACTAGAATATGTGTTGCGGGACTATTGGTGTGTATGGTTACGCCCAATTCTTCTGCCACACTTTGCATGGCCTTGATGATTTCGTACATACCACCTTTTGGATGCCAAGTGCCAAGACCAAAGTCGGCAAAATTCATAAAATTGTAGAAGGATGGGGTTTTGCTGGGTTTGGCCCCCAAAAAAAGTACGGGAAACTCCAAAGTGGATACCAACTTTGGATTTTTGAAGCGTTTACGCACCTGTTGACTTATGGTTTTAAAAAATTGGTCGACCTTTAAAACGGTTTCTTTGGTTATAAGTTCCAAAGGGGAAAGACCGGGCCTCAACACCACTTTGTTGATAGCAATATTGTAATTTTCTTGGGCTTCGGCTATAAATTGTTTCAAGTGTTCGCTACTTCCCGATTCAATGCGTTCGAACTCGTTGCATATCTTTTCCATACAGTCACCTATGGTGATCACATCGTCTTTGAAGAAAATTTTATAGGCGGGGTTTAGCTTGTCCAACTGGTAATAATCCGAGGTCTTTTTGTTGAAGTCAGCAAAAAATTTATCAAAAATATCGGGCATCCAATACCAGCTTGGTCCAATATCAAAGGTAAAACCATCTTTGACCAATTGTCTTGCCCTACCGCCCACGGTATCATTTTTTTCGAATAGTTCCACCTCAAATCCTTCTTTTGCCAAATAACATGAGGCGGATAGGGAAGAAAAACCAGAACCGATGACAATTACTTTTTCCATTTGGATTTAAAGCGATTCTATCAGTTGATTAATGGATTTAAATATTTTGATGGGACCCGAAGGTTGCTCATCCTCAAATTCTTGTATCTGATGACCCAAAACGTAAAGTTTGGAACTGGGCGATTTTTTTAACACCTTACGGAATCGTTTAAAATAATCATCAATGTCATCTTTGGTGGGTGCTACGGTAAAGTAGGAAATAAACCTGATGTTATCGTAATATTTCAGTAAATCCTCAAGACTTTCCACCGGCATGGTCTGTCCTAAATATATGGTTTTGTAGCCGTGAAGGGCCAATTGGTAATTAATGTACAAGAGCCCCAATTCGTGTATCTCGTTTTCAGGAAGAAAAAGGACGTATACTTCATTTTTTTTTGCGGGAGTTTCAAATTGAAGCTTCTCGGTATGGATGTATATTTTTTGTTTGATCAAGTTGGATATAAAATGCTCGTGGGCCGGGCTTATGGTATTGGTTTGCCATAGCAATCCAAGTTCGTTCAACAGGGGGATAAAGACCTCGTTAAAGATCTGGGTAAACGATTTCTCCTCCATGAGCCCATTGTAGGTCTTCAAAAAAAGTGATTGGTCAAAATTGAGCATCGATAGTTTCAATGAATTGAGTATGTGGTTCTTTTCACTTTTTCGCGAAACAATCTCATTGACCAATGCCGGTATTTTTTCATCCCCTAACTTGGCGATTTTGGAAATTTTGTACCCATTGTTATAAAGTAGGGTGACGTTCAATAACTTTTGTAGACTGGTAATGTTGTATGTCCGGATATTTGTGTTCGTTCTTTCAGGACGGAATAAATCATATCTCTTTTCCCAAATTCGGATGGTGTGGGCTTTTATGCCCGAAAGGTTCTCCATGTCCCGAATACTAAAAGAAGTTTTTACACTGTTCATCTTTTTTATTTAAACGTTAAACAAATTTACAATTTAAAAGATGTCATCCTAGTTATTTATCATAAATTTTGCACTAACTCTTCAAAAAGTCACGAATGTTTATGGAATTTTAACGATAAAGTCTTGTTCTCGTTATCTTCCTAAAAGCGGACAGTCTCTCCCTTGGAAAAAACTTGAAATGGCGTTTCTTGCCATTATCATGTACAATGCTTATGCCTATAGGGTCTTTTCTCTATTTTTTGGAAATCAAATGCATATAGCCTTTGAATTCTTTTTTTACATAGGGGAACAAGATGAGCAAACCGACCATGTTTGGGAATACCAGGGCCAATATCATGGCATCTGAAAACTTTATCACAGCATCCAGGGTTATGGCAGCACCCAGCACAGTAAACAAAAGGAATATAATTTTATAGGTGAGGTCAGTGATCTTGCTTCTTCCAAAGAGGTATTTCCATGCCTGTAGCCCATAATAGGACCAAGATAGTATGGTGCTGAAGGCAAACAGGCATACAGCGGCCATTAGGACCCAGGAAGAACCGTTAATGGAATTTTCAAAAGCCAGGGATGTAATGTTTACCCCGCCCAACCGACTTCCATCAGCCATTAGAGCTTGGCCCTCTACTACATTGCCATATACAAAAACACCGTCCATGTTAAAGAGAATGATGACAACGGCTGTCATGGTACACACCAAAACAGTATCAATGAAAGGTTCCAACAAACCTACAAGTCCTTCCGATGCCGGGAATGAGGTATTAACGGCCGAATGTGCTATGGCGGCAGAGCCTGCGCCCGCTTCATTGGAAAAAGCAGCTCTTCTAAATCCTTGGATCATAACCCCTACAAATCCACCTGAAATTGTTGCTTCGGGGGTGAAGGCTTCTTTTAGGATAAGGGCAAAGGCATCATCGACCCATTCTATTTTGGAAAATATGATGAAGAGTGCCGCACCCACGTAAAGTATGGCCATAAAAGGAACCACTTTTTCCGTAACCTTGGCGATACGTTTAATCCCGCCAATGATTACAATTCCGGCCAAAATTGCAAAAACAAGGCCAATGATGCTCCCCGTGGCATCGCCGGTCAAACCAAAACGTTCTATAATCTGGGAGGCAGCTTGGTTGCTTTGGAAGGCATTTCCGCCACCAAAGGAAGCCCCCACGCAGAGTATGGCAAAAACTGAGGCCAAAAATTTGCCCAAGCGGGAAAACCCTCGCTGTTTTAACCCTCTGGACAAATAATACATGGGACCACCATAAACATTACCATCGGTGTCTATATCCCGATACTTTACCCCAAGGGTGCATTCCACAAACTTAGTGGACATGCCAAGCAGTCCGGCCAGTATCATCCAAAAAGTGGCTCCGGGCCCTCCAAAGGAAATGGCTACGGCCACCATGGCTATATTGCCCAGACCTACAGTACCCGATACCGCGGTGGCCAAGGCCTGAAAATGGTTTACCTCTCCCGAGTGCCCTTCATCTTTAATGGTATCCACCAAATCTCCCTCGACTTCATAAACCTGTGGTTTTGGTTTCGGGGGTGTTTTTTCAAGTTCATCGTATTTTCCTCGGACCACTTGTATGGCTGTTGAGAAATGACGGATGTTGATAAACCCAAAATAGACCGTAAAGAACAGGGCCCCCAGTATCAGAATGATAAGAATTATTGGAATGCCATGCCCGAATATGGGAACCTCTGCCAGAATCAGATTTTCCCACCATACGGTAAAGGGCATAAAGGCTTCATTTATTTTTTCGTCCAGACCTTTTTCGGATGTGGATGCTAAAATTGCATTGCTTGGAATGCATAATGTACTGTACAATAGAAATTTACCCATAATCGAAAGTTTGCCTGAATTTCGATTCTAGGTTCGGATTTTTTGGACATTGTCGGAATGAATCTCAAAATGTCAGTAACCAAATAACTGACAAATCAAAGCTAAGTCATTCATTTTCAATCTGTATGTTTTCTTTTGGGATATGGAGCCTAATTTTCCTTTCCCTGTTTTCCGACATTTCGAACAAAGTGCCTTTTAAGGGATGGTAGTGTTTGTCCCTTGTCCAATTCTTTTTGCCGAAGAGTCCATTCAGCAGCGCCTCCAATAACCTTTTAAGCTCATTGTGGTCGTTGATGTCATAGTTTTTGGAAGCTTCAAAGTTTTTTGGTTTGATTTCCAACCAATTATCGGTTGAATTTAGTTTGCGTTCGGCAAATGTTCTCAACAAGCGATAGAGGGCAGGGGTGAGCTTTACGACCCTGTTTTTATCACCAAGGAACCCAATCAGTGTAACTGAAGTTGCGCCGCTATTTTCTTTATTACCCGTCTTGGTAAATAATAGTTTTAGCTGATGGGGTTCTGGTATCACCGTTTCGGTAAGTTCCTTTACCCAGCTTAGTGCCAGGGCAAAGAACAGCATGATCAACGAAGTTTTGAAAATCGCTGAGAACAACAATAGATTAATGGTATTGTCCATCAACTTATATATTTGGGCCAAGAGCGTTACCAAAATGGTGATCAATGCTAACCAACCCAAGAGGGGAAGCCTTCTTTTTATAAAGGATTCCCATAGAACAAAGCCTAAAAATAGTAAGGTCAACAGTGCATAAACAACATCGAGTTCATTGATGACGTATGCTTCACGGACCAAAAACATTTTGAATAGGGTTGGAAACAGTGCAAATGCAAAAGGAATACCGATGATGTAGGGCCAAAACTTTGATTTTATCAAAGGAGCCAATGCCTTGGGCAAATATTTGAACCAAGGCAGGGCCATCAAAATAAACAAACTGTTAGTCAATGATAGAATACTCCTAAGACCATCTTTAAAGTGGGGGTAAAGACCATTATTGTTGAGGTATACGATTTCCACAAGCCCGGAAAAGGCCCAACAAAGCACCGAAAGAGCCAGCCAAACAGGGCCATAATCATCCTGTTTTTTCCCGATATGGTGCCAAATGGCCATTAAGGAAAGAAATGCAAAAAGGCAAACCGAAAGCTGCCACCATCCATAAAACATGGAAATTTCACTTGATACTTGTTCATCCATGCCTATCGTTTATATAAGGGATAAGTATTCAACTGTGACTGATTAGGAATTACTCGGAAAATAAATAAAAAAAGCAGAAGTAAAAAGAATGACTAAAAATAGAAGTATATCCGTAACCTTGAAAACAAAAAAACCGCAAGATTTTGCGGTTTTCTTCTGTGCCCACGACTGGAGTCGAACCAGCACGTCCTTACGAACACTACCCCCTCAAGGTAGCGTGTCTACCAATTCCACCACGTGGGCCTTTGCAATTTTAGGTGTGCAAATATAATTTTTTTGGATAAAAGGGAAGGGTTTTAATGGCTTTTTATGGTCGATGGTTTTTAAAACCAACACGAGAACAAGTTTTCGTAAAGTTTACAATATCATAATATCCGTCCACTTTTATTTTTATGAAATTTGTCCGTGATGAAACACCCCCATACAAATGAAGCACAGCAAGAACTTGCTGTCCGGGTCAAAGCCTCGGACAGGAATGCATTTAACAGTCTGTTCTCCATGCTTTGGGAGCCCATGTACGTTTACGCAGCGTCTTTGGTAATGAACGATTCCCTGGCCAAGGATTTGGTTCAGGACATCTGGATCGATTATTGGCAACGCAGGGAAACTGTAGAGGTAAACCATATTAAGTCATATCTCTTCAAAGCGATTCGGTATAAATGTTACAATACTTTAAGGGATACCAAGTTTAACAAAACACAGATTGAGGCTGCCAATTCGATTTATATAGCCCCAGAAATGGAGTTGGAAGAAGACCTTATGGAGCTTACCGAACGTATTGATGTAAGTATGGCCGATCTCCCACAAAGATGCCAGGAAGTATTTAGGTTGAGCCGAATACACAACATCAGTAATAAGGAAATCGCGGAGCGACTGAACATTTCCCATCGCTCGGTTGAGAATCAAATTTCCTTTGCCCTCCGCAGGCTGCGCAAAGACCTTTCCATTGTTAAATCATTGTTCCTTTAAATGATGGGTTTTTTAGCTTAAGGTTAAGAGGTTTCCTGTAGTATTAAGTAATCATTAAAACAGATTTTTCGAGTGTGCGTCCCTGTACGTTTCTGGTACTTGTAGTTGAAACGGACATACAATGACTGAAAATGAGATTAAGGTTTTGATGAAAAAATACCTCAATGGTACCATTACCAAAAAGGAGGAATCACTCTTGGAGGAGTTTGACCATAAGTTGCTTTTCAAGAACCATCATAACGTTTTTAAAAATCCAAAACAAAAGAAGCGGGTAGGTCAAAAATTGGCCAAGCATATAAATAATTCCAAAAGAAGGCCAATACTAAAATGGAGCAGCGTGGCGGCTTCGTTAACCTTGTTGATTGGACTTGGATATTTTGCCTACATCTTCACCCATCAAACAGAAGTGGTAGAACCCATTGCCGAGATTACCAAAACCACGGAATGGGGACAAAAGCTACACATTGTTTTGGCCGACGGTACCGAGGTATATCTTAACGCTGGCAGTACCATAAAATATCCGCAACGATTTGAAGGCGATACAAGGGAAGTGGAACTCGAAGGCGAAGCTTTTTTTGATGTTGCTAAAGACCTGGATAAACCATTTATCATAAAATCGGGCGAGGTGGCAACCACGGTGCTGGGTACTTCTTTTAATGTGAACACCTATCCAGAAAACCAGCAAGTGGCAATAACAGTGGCAACGGGCAAGGTAAAAGTAGCTTCACAAGAAAGTGAACTGCTCCTATTGCCCAATGAGCAGGGTGTTTTCGATAGAAATTCAAAAGCCATTTCCAAGGAAAAGATAGATATTGCCTCATTTCTACATTGGAAAGACGGCATCATTCATTTTGATGACGCAGAACTGTCCAAAGTACTACAGACTTTGGAACGCTGGTACGGCGTAACTTTTGTGGTTGATAACAATACCATTGGCAATTGCCATATTACCGCAACATACGATAACGAAAGATTGGATGCTATTCTGGAAAGCATTGTGTATGCTAAAAAGGGATTGCACTATCAATTTTTGGATAAAAATAAAGTCCAATTAAAAGGAAAATGTACTGACTAAAACCAACTCAAATCAAAAACAGCATTAATATGACATAAAAGCAAACAAATTAAAAAGAGACAGCCCGTAACACTTTGGCGAGCGGAAACAGGCTGTCGACTGTTCAATAATTACAAATACTTATAACCATTTAAACATTATGTGAAATTATGAATTCACTAACTATTAAACAATTAATCAAGTTGACATTCCATACATTTTGCTTTCTGATTGTTTTGGCTCTGCTGAACCCGGTGCTTGCTGCCGATGTCAGGGGGCAGAACTTGGAAAGTTTTAAGGTGGACCTGTCTATGGACGACGCCACTGTAGTAGATGTGCTTAAACAAATTGAAGATCAAACGGATTTTAAATTTGTTTACGACCGAAAAGTGGGCAGGTTGCAAAACACCTATAGCATTGCCTACCAAAACGTATCATTAAAATCTGTTTTGGAATTAATGGCCAAAGATGCCCGCCTTACTTTTAGAAGAATCAACAACACCATTTCCATAGATGTTAAGCCCAAGGCCCCAAAACGAGTGGTCGAAGTGGTTTTTATTTCCGTTACGGGTCAAGTAACGGATGAAAACGGAGTTCCATTGGCCGGTGCTTCGGTTATGGAAAAGGGTAGGGGCAACGGTACCATTACCGATTTTGATGGAAACTTTTCCATTGATGTTGAAAGTGATGCAATCCTTCAAGTTTCCTACTTGGGCTACAAACCCCAAGAAGTTTCCGTAGATGGCCGCAGTACCATCAATATTCAGTTGGAGCAGGATGCCACCATGTTGGAAGATGTGGTCGTTGTTGGGTATGGCACTCAAAGAAAAACAGATGTGACTGGTTCTATCGCTTCCGTGGACAGCGAAGATTTTAACAAAGGAATCGTGATGAACCCCGGGCAACTTTTACAAGGTAAAGTAGCGGGTGTGAACATTTCCAACGTTAGTGGAGAGCCAGGAGCAGCACAGGATGTAATCATCAGGGGTGTTGGGAGTCTCCGTTCGGGGACCACACCACTTTATGTAATCGACGGTTTTGCTTTGGACAATACGAGCACCGGTGTTCCGACCAACCCCTTGAACTTCATCAACCCACAAGACATAAAAAGTATAGATGTGCTTAAGGATGCCTCTGCCGCAGCAATTTATGGTGCGAGAGCCGCCAATGGAGTAATTGTGATTACCACCAAAAGGGGCAAGGCCGGAAGAACCAGCATGGATTTGAACGTATCCACCGGGTTTTCAACCTTGGCCAACCAAGTTGATGTTTTTTCGGCTGATCGTTTTAGACAGGAAGTTGTTGCAACAGGCGGTACCTTGGAAGATGGCGGAGCCAATACCAATTGGCAAGATGCATTGAGCAGGACAGGGTTTACCAAAAATGTGAATTTAGCCATGAGCGGCGCATCCGAAAAATTCTCCTACCGAGCATCCTTGGGCGTTAATGATCAAGAAGGAATTCTTAGGGGCAACGATCTTAAACGTTATTCAGGTCGATTGAATTTGACCCAAAGGGCTTTCAACGATCGTTTAAAGGTCGAGTTTAATATGACAGCTACCAGGACCGAGAACCTTCGCGCAGATTCAAGGGCGATTGTGGGAGACATGCTTCAGCTGAACCCAACATTGCCTTTGTACACCGATGGGCAACCAACCTTGTTGGATAACATGCTCAATCCCTTGACCAGAGAGCAAATATACAGTGATGATGCCGTGAACCATCGTATTTTGGCCAATTTGGCCCCTTCCGTGGAAATTGTGAATGGGCTTACCTATAAGTTGAACTTGGGCGTGGATTACTCATCTACACAAAGGGATATACAGTACAAGCCCTACTCTTTGTTGGAAGATTACATAAGGGGGGAACTGAACAGTATTTACACCACCAACAAAAACAGTCTTATCGAGAATACATTGACGTATAATTTGATGACCGATAAGCACAACCTCACTTTTTTGGTTGGACATAGTTATCAAGAAACCTATGTGCACCAGAAGAGTTTTGAAATGGAAGGTTTTTCGGATAATGGTATCGACCCAAAATATCAGGATCAGATAAGTTCTGAAGATATGCCAACTTTTATGAATACTTATGCCACAAAGAATGAGCTGCAATCTTTCTTTGGTAGGGCCAATTATGTGTTCGATAACAGGTATATGCTTACCGCCACCATGAGGGCGGACGGGTCATCCAAGTTTGGTGGGAACAACAAGTATGGATATTTCCCCTCCGTTGCCGCTGGTTGGAACATTATGAACGAAGCATTCTTGAGCTCGAACACAACCATCAATAATTTAAAGCTTAGGGCAAGTTGGGGTAGAACCGGTAATCAAGAAATTCCATCAAAAATTACAAAAAGAAGTTTCACCGATAGTAGGGACAATAATGATTCCTACCCCATCAATGGCGACGAAAAGACCTTGGCCGATTACCCTTACGGAACCATTTTTACCCGTTTGGCCAATCCCGACATCCAATGGGAAGTATCCGAGCAATTGGATTTTGGTTTGGATTTTGGACTGTTCAACAATCGCTTGTACGGTACGTTGGATTATTTCAATAAAGTTTCTGAGAATATTTTGTTGGAAGTAACCCCGGCCGACCCTGTTCAACCTACCGATAAATACTGGACCAATATTCCCGATATGGAAATTAAGAACAGCGGTTTTGAACTTGCCTTGGATTACCACAGCGATTACAGCAAGGATTTTTCCTATAACATCGGCGGTAACTTGGCCTATACCAAAAACGAAGTGTCCAACTCACCCTACGAAGTGCTGACCACGGGAGCTGCACAAGGAGCGGGTCAGACCGATGCAACCATTAACGGAAACATTAATGGTGAACCAATAGGAGCTTATTATATGCAGGAGTTCTTGGGAATCGGAGATGATGGCCTGAGTATTTTGTCCGAAGATAGGAGAGTAGTGGGGAGTGCATTGCCAGATTTGATCTATGCATTTTATCTGAACTTCAACTATAAGAACTTTGATCTTGGATTGAACTTTAACGGGGTTTCTGGAAACAAGGTGTACAACCACACCGCAATGTCTTTGTTCAGTAAAGGGCTTTTAAGTTCCAACTTTAACACGACCTCCATTGCCACGCAATTTCCCAATGAGGATATCACCAACTCCAATGCCGTATCCACCAGATATTTGGAGGACGGTGATTTCTTGAGGTTGAACAATGCCACTTTGGGTTACAACCTTAGTCCGGAATTGGTCGGTCTTGAAGGATTGGTAAACACGATTCGCTTTTCCATAACGGGGCAAAACCTATTTGTGATTACGGATTACAGCGGTTTTGACCCGGAAATCAATTCAAACTTGACTATAGACGGCATACAGACCTTTGGGATTGATTACTTCAATTATCCCAAAACAAGAACCCTTGTATTTGGCTTAAACGTATCATTCTAATCAAAAAAAACACTTCAAAAATGAAGCATAAAATAATAATCGCACTATTTGGAATAGGCTTGCTCTCAAACGTAAGCTGTACCGATCTTGAAGAAGAAGTTATCGACGAATCCCTGGAAGGTAGTGGACAGGCAGAAGCCATAAGCGGGGCCATTGCTCCGGCTTATGGGCAAATTTCTTGGACTTGGAGACACACCAATTACTATGGATTGCAGTTAATTCCGTCCGATGAGGCCATATTACCTTATCGCGGTGGGGTCGACTGGTACGATAATGGCAAGTTTTTAGAAGTACATCGCCACAATATTGCTCCAAGTAATAGTTTGGTAGGAAGCTCTTGGAACGAAGTGACACGAAACATTTCCAGAACAATCACAGCAATTGATGTTTTACAACCCCTTGCGGATGAAGGAAACGTAGAGGCAGAAGGTGCTTTGTATGAAATGATTGCTCTGAGGGCTTACCTTAACATGCTTACTTTGGATAGTTGGGGATTGGCTTTCAGAAAAGAAAATTCTGGTGACCTTTCGGAGATTATCAGAGGACAAGATGCCATTGATTACATCGAAAGTGAACTGCTTTCAGTTGTTGATGTGATCAATACCAGTAGAGGCCCGGGACGAATAACACAAGCAACCGTTTGGGGGTTCTTGGCTCGATTGAACCTAAATGCTGCCGTGTACCGCGATCCCTACGGAACTCCAGATTTTACCACAGAAGATATGAACAAGGTAATTGAGTACACCGACAACATCATCAACTCCGGAATGTACTCCTTGTCCCCAGAGTATTTTGACCTTTTTAATGATGAAAACCACGACAACCCAGAATTGATTTTTGCTTTGGATCAACGTGGCGTGATGAACAGGGAGCACAGCCGATGGGCCTATTGGTCGTTGGCAGGTTCTTGGTATCCCAGACCGGAACACCCCAGTGCAGATGGTACCGATGGGCCGGCCATTACCCCGGATTTTTATCAGACCTGGGTAGATGCTTATGGCGATGTTGACCCAGCCGAGGCCGATGCCAGATTTTATCAGGAAAACCAGATTATCCCTGAAGAGCTCCGGGACTTGACGGGTGTTTCACCGGAAAATGATGAAAATCACTACTATTGCATGTCCGCTGAAGATTTTGAAATCAACAGGGGAATTATCCGAGGTGTAATTTGGGGGCCGCGCAAAGACGAAAACGGCTCTTTTTACACCTGCGACGAAGGTTACCGTATTTATCCGGTAATCCAAAGGAAAGGGAATGGCCCCGATAAGGATGTGGATTATGTGAACCATACCTTGCAGGTGGATTTCACTAACGAAGGCAGATTGCATAAAAACGGATATCGCGTATCCAAATACCAGTTTAGCCGTACCTCGCCAAATGGCAACAATTACAGTAGTGTAGACCTTGTTTTGATGCGCTTGGCCGAAATCTATTTGATGCGTGCAGAAGCTAAATTACGGACAGGTGACAATGCAGGTGCCTTGGCCGATGTCAATACAGTTAGGACCTCCAGAACGGCACGTCCAGAGCAGACTCCGGAACCCCTTTCCGCTATCGATTTGGATATCTTGTTCCGTGAAAGAGGATTTGAGTTGTATTGGGAAGGTTTCCGCAGGAGCGATCAAATCAGGTTTGGTCGTTACGAAGATACTTGGACCGAAAAAATAGATGACAACGTTCATCACAGATTGTTCCCGATTCCACAAGATGCCATAGATGGCGCATCCAATGTTGCAGGGTATTTGGAGCAGAATGAAGGTTATTAGTAGGGTGTATTTTTTAGCTAAGCGGCAGGTTGGTTTATCCACTTGCCGCTTACATGTTATAGAAGAAAAAGAACAGATTCATGAAAATTTCATTTAAAAAAGCTGCTGCATCCTTGGCCGTTCTATGGATTTTGGGCTGTACCACATCAAAAAAAGAAGAAAAACCTATAGGAACCATCAATGAAGAGCCCCTGAGCATTATTTTTATGATAGGCGACGGGATGGGTGTTCCACAAGTTTCAACGGCCTATTATTTTGGCGATAGCCTGCCCAATTTTTCACGGTTCAAGCAAATTGGATTTCACCAAACATCGGCAACGGATTATACCATCACCGATTCGGCCGCTGGGGCTACTGCCTTTTCAACCGGACAGAAAACCTATAAAAGGGCCATTGGGGTATCTTTTGATTCGCTTCCGCAAGAAACCATTTTGGAACAGTTGAAGGGGGATGGATATCAAACAGGCTTGATTAGCCTTACCACAATTACACATGCAACGCCTGCGAGCTTTTATGCCCATGTAACCGACCGTGACATGCACAATGAGATTGCTTCACAGTTGATTGAGGCTGAAGTTGATTTTTTTGCGGGCGGAGGAAGAAAGTTTTTCAATAAAAGAAACGATGGAAGAAATCTTTTTGAGGAATTAAAGGCCAAAAACTACCATTTGGATACCTTGGCACTATCAAAAACCGTGAAGGACAAAAGGAATGCCTATGTATTGGCCGATGATGGGATTCCCTCAAAGATTGATGGGCGGGCCAATTATTTATCCGAAGCAACCATCATGGCCTTGGATTATTTTGATCAAAAGGGGGAGCCATTTTTTATGATGGTCGAAGGCTCGTACATTGATTGGGGCGGACATGCAGAAAATGCCGAAATGATGATATCCGAAGTGTTGGATTTTGATAAGACCTTGGGAGTTGTGTTGGATTATGTGGAAAACAACCCGAATACCTTGCTGGTGGTTACGGCAGACCATGAAACAGGAGGGGTGAGCATTGGCAAACATTATAAAGTAGACGAGAGTACGGGAGAAAAAAGAGAAGTGCCCGAAAAAGTGACCGTTTACTTCAATTCCGATCAGCATAGCGGAGAGCTTATTCCTGTTTTCGCCAAGGGCAAGGGGTCGGACAATTTCCAGGGCATCTATGAAAACAACGAGATTTACCATAAAATGATCAATGCCATAAATCAAGCAAAATGAAAAAGAGAGTAGCCTTTTTAGTTATAGTTGGATTGATTTTCTTCGTTACGGGAAAAATCTTTGCCCAGACCGTTTATAAAGTCCACTCCCATAATGATTATGCCCAAAAACTGCCATTTTGGTATGCCTACAGCAATGGGGCATCATCCATAGAGGCCGATGTGTTTTTAAAAAATGACTCCCTCTATGTTACCCATGCCGAAGATGAGATAGTCAAGGGAAAAACCTTTGATAAGCTGTATTTGAACAGGCTCAGTAGTTTGGAAAAATCAGGGGAACTCAGGCCACTCCAGTTGCTTATCGATCTAAAGTCCGAGGTATACGCCACCTTGGACAAACTGGAAGAGGTATTGAAAAAATACCCGAGCTTGATCAACGGTGGCAAAGTCAAGTTTGTAGTTTCGGGCAATCGTCCCAAACCTGAAGAGTACAAGAATTACCCTGATTTTATTTGGTTCGACCATCAGAATTTGGACGAGTTCGAACACATGGATTTAAGCAAAGTTGCCTTGGTCAGTTCCAGTTATAAAAACTATTCTGTTTGGAATGGCTACGGTCGGATGACGGCTCCTGACCTGGAGAAAGTGAAAAGGGCCATAAGTTTGGCAAAGGCATCAGGAAAACCGTTCAGGTTTTGGTCAACACCCGATACCAAAACGGCTTGGGCACGTTTGGCAAAATTGGGTGTGGATTTTATCAATACAGATCAACCGGCCCTAGCCAAACAGTATTTGGATAAACTGGATGCAAACACCTTCACATTAAAGGATACAGTTGAGGTGTACCGACCCAAATATGCATACAATACCGATTCCAAGCCTACCAATATTATTTTAATGATAGGCGATGGCAATGGATTGGCGCAAATTAGCTCGGCCATGATAGCCAATCGGGGTAAACTAAGTGTAACAGGGCTAAAAAACATAGGATTGGTGAAAACAGCTTCACATGATGATTTGATCACCGATTCTGCCGCTGGAGCTACCGCCATGGCTACAGGTAGAAAGACCAACAACCGGGCCATAGGCACAGGCCCACAGGCTGAACCACTGATAAATTTAGTGGATACGGTGAGCAAAAAGGGTTTCAATACGGCGATAGTTACCACAGATGCCATTTATGGAGCTACGCCATCATCATTCTACGCCCATAGGGTTGAACGAGATGATACCCCGGGCTTGATAGAGGATTTAAAAAGCAGTCCGTTGGACTTTTTTATTGCGGGTGGCGAAAAGAACAAAAAAAACATTGAAGCGGTATTTTCCGAACAGAAACTGGAACACTTCTGCGATTTTAAAAGACCGACAGCTATTTATTTGGGCGACAATAAAGCTCCGTCGCTTGCAAAAGGAAGGGGCAGTGCACTACCAGAAAGTGTTTCGAAAGCTCTCGAAGTGTTACAGTCAAAAAACAATCCATTTTTTTTAATGGTCGAAGGGGCCCAAATCGATAATGGAGGACATTCCAACAGCACTAGCGACATAATCCAGGAAATGTTGGATTTTGACCAAGCCATTGCAGAGGTATTGAAATTTACCGATGTCAATAAAAATACATTGGTGATCATCACTGCCGATCACGAAACTTCTGGTTTTGGAATCATGGGCGGCAGCATGGAAAATGGTACCGTGCAAGGTGATTTTTTAACCGTTGACCATAGCGGTATTATGGTGCCTTTATTTGCTTATGGGCCAAAAGCCGAAAATTTCAACGGGGTTTATGAGAACACTGAAATCTTCTCCAAGATTTTAGCATTGTTGGAATAACGAAGAACACCGATTTTGGTCCTTTACCAATGGAAAAGTATAGAGAACGGTCTTGATATTGCAATTCCGGTTTTCGATACATATTTGCAACATATTGGAAACCTTTCATCGTTTTTGCCTATAAAAGACTACTCGAATCGGCAAAATTCAAATAAAATGCACAACGGGTATCCATAAATGATGATTTACTTCTATGGAGAGGTGGATTAAATCCCGTAATTTTATGCCATATTTCTTTCAACGGAAACTATGGACAAGGATTTGGGTCGATTACTGTACAACTATTTACTAAAGACCGGTATGACAGAAGGTCTGGCCGCTTACATCAATCTTTTTGTAATGTTGATAGTTGTCCTAGTGCTTGTAATGTTGTTGGATGTACTGATTTGGAAAGTATTGCGCGCATTGTCCGTTAGATTGGCACGAAAGTCCAAAAACAATTTCGACAATTTTTTGGTGGCCCATAGGGTGCCGCGCTATATAGCCCATATTGTGCCTTTAACAATTTTACTGGAGTTTGTACCAGTGGCTTTTACTGATTTTGAATATGCAGGGATAATTACACTGAAGACCATTAAAATACTTTTCGTCTTTTTGACTCTGATCATACTTCGGAAGTTTTTTAAAAGCGTAAACGGATATTTAAAAACCCGTCCCAAGTTTAGGGACAAGCCCATAAACAGCTATGTTCAGGTATTTATGATCTTTGCCTGGGTGGTGGGGCTGCTCACTATTTTTGTTATCGTTACCGATACCACGGTTTGGAAATTTTTTACCGCATTGGGTGCTGCCTCTGCAGTGATACTGCTCATTTTTAAGGATTCCATTTTAGGCTTTGTGGCCAGTATTCAGGTTACCATTAACGATATGGTGCGCATTGGCGATTGGATTACGTTCGAAAAATATGGGGCCGATGGTGATGTGGTGGAGATTAGTTTGGCCACGGTTAAGGTTCAAAATTTTGATATGACCATCACCACGATACCTACCTACGCTTTGATTTCTGATTCGTTCAAAAATTGGAGGGGCATGCAGGTTTCGGGGGGAAGGCGAATCAAGAGATCATTGATCATACGGCAAAAGAGTATTCGGTTTTTAACTGAAGAGGAAATAGAAAAGCTTAAAAAGATCCAACTGGTAGAAGGTTACATAGGTACTAGGAACGAACAGATCAGGGCCTATAATGAAGAAAACAATATCAATAAGGAAGTGTTGGTGAACGGAAGAAACCTGACCAACTTTGGTGTGTTCCGAAAATATGTGACCAATTATCTGGAAAATCATTCCGCCATAAACAAGAAAATGACCTTGATGGTACGGCAGTTGCAGCCTACTCCGCAAGGTATTCCTTTGGAAATATATGCCTTTAGTTCGGATAAGCGATGGGAAAACTACGAATATGTGATGGCCGATATTTTTGACCATTTGCTCGCTGCCCTGCCTTATTTTTCTTTGGAGCTTTTTGAGTTGCCTGTGGCAAAGGATTATGTTTCTACCGGAGATGATTAGCCTAAACCCTACTTTTAGGGCAAAGCAGCCGCCAAGGCAATTTCCACCATATCCTTAAATGTTGTCTCACGAGCATGTGCCGAGAGTCTTTCTTGAGTTACCAGGGAATCTGAAATGGTAAGAATCGTCAATGCCCTTACATTATATTTTGCGGCTATGGTGTACAAGCCAGCGGTTTCCATTTCCACACAAAGTACACCGTATTCCGCCCAGAGTTTGTATTCCTCGGGGTCATCCACATAAAACTCGTCCGAAGAAAGCACATTGCCTGCTTTAATGGGAATGTTTTGTTCTTGGGCATAGTTCACGGCTTTTAAAAAGAGTTCAAAATTGGCTGTTGGGGAGTAGTCGGAGTTAATAAACCTGGAGTTATTGATGCCTGAAGTAGTGGAAGCGGCCATGGCCAAAACCACATCATTAAGTTTTACGTTTGCTTGGTATGACCCTGCGGAACCCACCCGGATGATGTTCTTTACCCCATAATCTGTGATGAGTTCATGAAAATAGATCATGGCCGAAGGCATACCCATACCACTACCTTGAACAGAAATCCTTTTGTCTTTGTATGTGCCCGTGTAGCCCAGCATTCCCCGTATTTTATTATAGCAAAACGGGTTTTCGAGAAAAGTTTCGGCAATCCACTTGGCCCGTAAGGGATCGCCCGGCATTATTACCGTTTCGGCAATTTCCCCTTGTTTGGCTTCAATATGGGTGCTCATTCCTAATTTTTATTCGATTAAAGAAGGACCTGATGAGGTTCCTATGCGAGATACCCCAAGTTCTATGTATTGTAGGGCCTCTTTCTTTGTTTTTATTCCACCTGATGCTTTTATTTTTGCCTTGTTGCCCACAACTCTTTTCATTAGTGCCACATCATCCAGGGTGGCACCTCCGGTTCCAAACCCAGTAGACGTTTTTACAAAATCTGCCTTTGCATCAATTGCTAGGGTGCAGGCAAGTTTTTTTTCTTCATCGCTCAGGTAGCAGGTTTCTATGATCACTTTCAAAATATTGCTGCCAATCGCTTGTTTTATGGCCCCGATTTCATCTCTAACAGCATCAACCTCTTTTAATTTAAGCCATCCAATATTAATTACCATATCTATTTCGTCCGCACCATTTTTAATGCAGTCCATGGCCTCGAACACTTTTACCTTGGTAGACATGGCCCCAAGGGGAAAACCGATTACAGCAGCCGTTTTTATTTGACTTCCCTTTAAAACTTCTGTGGCCAAAGGTACATGGCATCCGTTTACACAAACAGCATAAAAACCGTGTTCAATGGCTTCTTTACATAACTCTGTTATGTCGGCTTGGGTGGCGATGGGTTTTAGATTGGTGTGATCTATATATTTTTCCAAAGACATGTTAATGGTTAAAGAGCTGTTTGAGCTTAAAGATAGCCAACATCTCCGATCTGTTCTTTCCAGCAAAAGATTTGGCTATGGATTCGGCGGTTTCAACAACCAACTTTTTGATAGGTTCGGTGAATTTTTCGGGATGTTCTTTATAAAACTCCTTGAATTCCTTGAAATATTCTCCACCATCTTTCTCCTCTCCATTTAACCAATCGAAAACAATTTCTATTTGATAGGCGGCATCGGTATGAAACTCATCTTCAATTTCATCCATATCCAGCCAATGTTGCCGAACATATTTCCGCAACCTTTTCATTTCGATGGGCCTTACATTGTTATCTGCCATGGCTACTGCATAAAACAATTTGCCAAGGTTTTGGTAGAATTCGTTTCCTATTTTCTCAGAATTTAGCATGATTATCCTTTTAAACTCAACTAAAGTTAAGATTAATCAAATAGGTTTAAAATGACATTTCTCAATTGTTTTTTGGAAAAAATGTCTCGAATGTTATCATAATTGGTTTGGCACAAACAAATTAGATAGTGGAATCAATTTGTAATCGAGGGGATTTGTGCTTTGAATAGAATCGTAAAGGTGGTACCTTGGTTGACCTTGCTGTCCACCGAAATACTTCCACCAAGGCTGGTAAGCTGTTCGTGGACTAAATATAAACCAACACCTTTACTGTCTTCGTTACCATGAAATTTCTCGTTCAACTTAAAAATAAGGGTGCCTACTTTCTCCATATCAAAGCCAAGACCATTGTCGGTATAGGTTAGTTTCTTTTTCCCATTTTCTTGCGCTGTGCTTATTGAGATGATGGGAGGAACATTTGGTCTGGCATATTTAATGGAATTGGTAATTAAATTCAAAAAAATACTTTCCATGTAAATATCCTTGAAATGCACACTAGGCATGGCGCTAAAATCTATGTGGAATTTGGTACCTGCCCTTTGTATAAGTGAGCTTATAGAGTTCTGGACCTTATCAAAAACATTTTTAAAATCGACATCTTCCAACACCATATTCCGAACGTCCTCTTCGGAATAGGAATCAATATATGCGTTCATGGTATTCTTCAATCCTTCGGCGGATAGTTTTATTAGACTGAGTATTTCCTTGGTATCCACATCATCAATTTTGGTCAAATCCAATAAATTGACCAGGGACAGCATATTGTTAAGAGGCGATCTAAGGTCGTGTGAGGTGCTATAGTTCTGTTGTTTAAGTTTTTCATTTACCTTGGACAGTTGACTTAAATGCAATATGCGCTCCTTTTCCAGTTTTTTGGTGTGCGTAATATCCTTGGCTATGGCGTAGATCAATCGCTCCTTTTCCAACGGTATGGATGTCCAATGTAGCCAGACAATAGCTCCTGATTTGCACACATACCTGTTTTCGAAATTTACCAGTGGAACATTGTTTTTTAGTTCTTCCCTGTGAGCAGCCGTGCGCTCCCTATCTTCATGATAGATGAATTCGGAAATTAATTTTGAGCCCAGTTCTTCTTCAGTATACCCCAATAGCTTTATAAAAGCAGGATTCACTCTCACAAAATACCCATTATAGTCTGCAATACAGAGGCAATCCATGGATTGATCAAAAAAAGGTTCTAATTGGGGGTTCATTGTTTTAGTTGTGGTTTTTATCATTCCATCTTCCTTTGTGAGAAAACTGTGTCTCTTTTATCAAATCATCTCGTGGTCGGTTATCTGGTACAAACTTGTACTAAATTATATCTGCATACTTTTTGGTTTAATAAGTGGAAATGACAAATATGGCCAACACATTTTTTAATTGAAAAGACAATACCACTCTTTTTTACCAGCTCGTTAAAATATAGCGTGAAACAGTAATAAGCAAATACATTTTATTGATTGTCACTAAGGTTTCATCATTTTTTGGAGGGAAAACCATAATCTATGCCATCTTAGATTGTATTGTGAACCCTTTTAAAGATTACTTTGGATATGGCACGTTCAATGAAAATGATTGCCAAAAAATGCTTTCCTAAAGCCATACAGGTCACAGACCGTTTTCATGTACAAAAACTGGCACTGGAAGCACTACAGGATATTAGGATCAAACATCGATGGGAAGCTATAGACTTAGAAAATGA
>NZ_JBSXNR010000078.1:0-73264 GCF_056857735.1 Flagellimonas sp. L-11 | reverse complement strand
GTTTCTCCTTTGTCACCTACTGGACCTTGTTCGCCTATTAGACCCTGTGGGCCCTGTATGCCGGGGTCGCCCTGTGGGCCCTTGTCCCCGGTCTCTCCCTTATCGCCTGTTTCTCCTTTGTCACCTACTGGACCTTGTTCGCCTATTAGACCCTGTGGGCCCTGTATGCCGGGGTCGCCCTGTGGACCCTTGTCTCCTGTTTCTCCTTTATCTCCAACAGGACCTTGTTCACCTATCGGGCCTTGTGGACCCTGTATGCCGGGGTCGCCCTGTGGACCTTTGTCCCCGAGCTCACCCTTATCGCCTGTCTCTCCTTTATCTCCGACCGGACCTTGCGGACCCTGTATTCCGGGGTCGCCCTGTGGACCCTTGTCACCGGTCTCTCCTTTGTCACCAACTGGGCCTTGTGGACCCTGTATGCCAGGGTTGCCCTGTGGGCCCTTGTCACCTGTTTCTCCTTTATCACCTACTGGGCCTTGTTCGCCAGTTGGACCTTGTGGACCCTGTATGCCGGGGTCACCCTGTGGACCTTTGTCCCCGAGCTCACCCTTATCGCCTGTCTCTCCTTTATCTCCGACCGGACCCTGCTCTCCTATTGGCCCCTGTGGACCTTGTTCACCGGTTGGACCTTGCAATCCTACTGGACCTTGTGGGCCTTGTTCTCCAATGGGACCCTGTTCGCCTTGGATTCCTTGGGGACCCTGTTCGCCAATCGGGCCTTGAGGACCAACAGCTCCTCCCGCTGCAACATCCGTAAGAGGAATTGAAACAATATTATTGTCCGAGTCTGTTAACATCAAGTCTGTTCCGACCACCTCCATTCTACTATTTACCGTATTAGTGTCGATAAATGTTAATTCCCATGAATCACCATCCCAGAAGTATATGGTTCCTGTATTGGTATTTACGTAGATATCTCCCAAATCTGCACCAACTGGTGTTATCGCACCGGAACTGGAAACATCCATACCCTTAAGGACCTCACAATTGCATTGATCCTGAAGGGTTACTGTGGTTTGAGAAAAGGCAATTCCTGTAAAAAGAAGAAAAAATAGGGCTAGAATGCTCTTTTTCATGAGGTTACTATTAGTTGAGGATTGTGTTTGTTGTTTTGTTGATTTTGTATTTTTGGTCTACTCGTTCCTATGTAGTTCTACTTACCGAATTTTCAACCTGATACAAATTTACCCCCACTTTTAGGGGCTGAAAATAATTGTTGTGAACAGATGGAATAGAACTGTATAGTCCATAGATTTTGAGGTGACCCCAATATTTTTTTACACTTTTTTAAAGGCTGTTCGTCGATAAGCCCTAAATAGAACAGTGGGTTTGGTAGGTTGAATCTTACAAGTTTACGTAAACAGGAAAGTATCAGGCTTCACTATGAAGAAGTGAACTATCCAATAAAATAGTAACAATATATTGGGATAGAATCCATAAAAAACGACCCCATAATGAGGCCGCTCGAATATTTTATTGCTACAAAAAATTTTTATTCAAAAATAATGAACTCCGACCTTCTATTAAGTTGATGTTCTTCTTCGGAGCATTTTGAGCCATTTACACAGTCGTTTACCAATCGGGTTTCGCCAAATCCTTCACCCTCTAATCTAGAAGGAGAAATTCCTTTGGAAATCATATAATCAACAGTGGATTCTGCTCTTTTTTGTGATAACCAAAGGTTATAGGCATCAATACCCCGGCTATCGGTATGTGAGTTTACCTTAATTTTTAGACTTGGGTATTTTTCCATGGCCACAATTACTTTCTGAATCTCAATTTCAGCATCTGGTCGGATATTATACTTGTTCAAATCAAAGTATATGGTACTCAACTGTAGTAATTTTGCCAGGTCGTCGCCAAAACCTCCGGTGACCAAATCGCGTTCCAAATAAAAATCCACAATTCGAGGTTTTCCATCGGATATTGGCAAATATTCTTCCGTAGGTACATAACCATCCCTTGATGCTCTTACAAAATTACCTTTGGAACAATCCAATTGGAGTATGTAATTACCGTCAGAATCAGTAATAGTAGAAGAAATCTCGTTATTTTCCTCATCGATGATTTTTACGGTTGCTCCGGCAAGAACCTCGTTAGAAATGCGATCCCTAACGGTTCCTGTTACTTCTTGTATGCAATCCAATGTAAGTGGCTCATTTTCCACAAATTCGTAAATATCATCATCTCCCATGCCGCCATCCCTGTTTGAAGCGAAATATCCTGTTTTGTCCTCGGTGTTGTAGATAAAGGAAAAGTCATCTTTTGGAGTGTTGATCGGTTTCCCTACGTTAACTACTGGCTGGCTATAATCGTTATAGGTGATTTTAGTAGCAAAAATATCCAATCCGCCCAGTCCTTGGTGTCCATCGGACGAAAAGTATAGTACTCCTTCTTGGGTTATATATGGGAATGTTTCCCTGGCCATGGTATTGATATTGTTTCCTAAATTTTGGATTGGACCATAGGTGCCATCCCCTATAATCTCTGTCACAAAAATATCCGATTCTCCCAAACTGGCGGGCATATCGGAAACGAAGTAGAGTTTCTTTCCATCTGGACTCAACATGGGGTGGGCCACGGAATAAGAATCACTATTGAACGGAAGTTCCACAATATTGGTCCACTTTCCATCAATATATTCTGCACTAAAGATTTTTAAGCGTATAATTCCTTCTTCATCCTTCTTCTTTCTTCCATCGAAGAAATTGTTTCGGGTAAAGTACATGGTGGTACCATCTTTTGTAACCACAGATGTGGATTCGTGCAATCGCGTATTTATATCGCCTTCCAGTTTTACTGCCTTATCGTTGGAAACACTATCGGCATTTACTTTGTAAAGGTCTAAAAAATCCCTAGCGTTCCACGTGTGCCTGTACCTCGCAAAATTGCCCGTATCGCGATCGGAAGCAAAAATGAGGCCTTTTTCGTAATAGGCAGCGGCAAAATCTGAATACTTGCTATTGTACGGAAATGGCTTTATGGTATACCTGCCAGAGTTCTCTTCAATTTTGGCCATGTAATCCTCATCAAAATCTACCATGGAAGAGGTCATCTCCTTAAAGTTCTGCATAATTTGGGCAGCCTTGTCATAGTTCCCTACCGACTTTAAACTTTGTGCATATCGGAAAACATCCTCCACTGACATCTCATCTGGATAGGTTTCTTCCAACTTTTTATAAGTATCTGCTGCTTCATTGTATTTAGCGTTGAAATAATATGCGTTTCCTAGCCTTTTCAACAAATCTGGGGAACTATACCCCTTGTCCAATACTTTTTTGTAAATATCTATGGCCGGACTAAAGGAGTATTGCCTGTACCGTTCGTCGGCCTTTTCCATAACCTTGGCAGTCTGCTTATCGGGAATACTGTCCTGTTGCGCATTTACTTTGACCAGACATCCATAAACGATAATGAATAATGTGAGTATTCTTTTCAGCATTCTAAACATTATTAAAAGAATCTAGGTGATATGGTTCTTTGGAAGGATTTTAACAATTCCAATCTTAGGAATACTTCAAAAGATCCGTCGTTGAACTGTGTTCCCCCCAATTCCGTTGTTTCGCGATCATAGGCCAATCCCAACATAATTTGGTCCGTTACTTGAAAACCGACCAAACCACTAACTGCGGCATCCCAACGGTAAGCTGCCCCAAAACTGAATCTATTGGCAAACAGGAAACTTGCGGAAAGGTCTACCTGTAAGGGAGCCCCCCCTACCGCTTTTGTAAGCAATGCTGGTTTAAACTGAAGGTCAGCGCCCAAATCAAAAACATATCCGGTAATCAAATAAATATTCATGCGCTCTGCAGAGAGAAAGTTTACCCCATCATCCGAGTTGCCATTATCAAAATACTCTGATTCCAGAACATTTGGAGCGGAAACTCCTGCATAAAACTTATCTGAGTGATAATAGATTCCAAGTCCAAAGTTAGGAGTGAACCTATTGTCTATATTATTTTGGTTGACTACTTCTTGGTCAAAATTCCGAAGTCTGTTGAAGTCCAAACTCAACATATTTCCACCTGCTTTCAATCCAAAAGACAACTTGGCGTCCATGGAAACATCAATAGTATAGGATACAACGGCATCTAAATAGGTTTCCTGTACCACACCGTCACCAATATTGTCGTTAACAATGGAAATACCGTATCCCAACCTACTGTTGCGTATAGGCGAATGCAAGTTTAAAGTGAAGGTTTCCGGAGCGCCGTCCAAACCTACCCATTGTGATCGGTACAGTCCGGCAAAACTAAGCTGCCCCCTGGACCCAGCGTAAGCAGGGTTGACACTCAAGGTATTATACATGTATTGTGTATACTGGGCATCCTGTTGTGCCATTGCACCTGTGGATACAATTCCAATAAACAATAACGTAGTTAAAAAATGTTTTTTTACCATTCTATCAAAATCTTATCTGCTTATATAAATGTATTCGGAGTCTGTGAAGCTTCCCTGCACGGTTTCGTAATTAAAAATATAAAAATACACCCCTGCCGGAAGGTAATCGTTTACGCTCAAAGCTGACTTACCTCTAACACGTCCATCGAAAACATTGTTTACATTATCGTAGTTGTTACCTTCAAATACAAGGGTTCCCCAACGATTAAATATTCTGATGGAGCTCGATTTGATATACTCGACACCTCGAATGAAGAGAAAGTCATTTTTTAAATCCCCGTTCGGTGTCAACATCTGGTTTACTTCGATAGCTTCAACTACCACCGTAACCGTGGCCGTATCACAATTGCCCGGCTTTGTCGTTTCACATATCGTATATTCAATGGTGTAAGTACCGGGTTGTGTTCCAGGTGCAACGGATACACTTCCATCTTCGTTGATAGTAAGCCCATTTGTTGGGGCAGAAGTTAATATTACATCGATCAAGGATACTGCCTCACCGTTCATAGTATCGTTGAACAGTACATCGCTATTGGCAATCAATCCACCTCCAGCGCCTGCATTATATGCATCATCAATGGCATCTATAACATTATCCTCACCTTGCATTACTTCAACGGTAACCGTGGCGGAATCACAATTATTTACATCCAAAACATCACAAATGGTATAATTGATTGTGTATGTGCCTGCTTCGGTCCCGGGAGCCACACTTACGCTTCCATCTTCGTTGATGATGAGTTGGTCGGTGGGTGTGGAGGTCAATATAACATCGGTAAGGGTTGCTGCTTCTCCATTATAGGTGTCGTTGGACAGAACGTTGCCATCTGCAATCACACCATCTTCTCCCACACTTGCTGTGTAGTTATCATCCACTGCATCGATAACATTCCCTGTTCCTTGCATTACTTCAACGGTAACCGTAGCGGAATCACAATTATTTACATCCAAAACATCACAAATGGTATAATTGATTGTGTATGTGCCTGCTTCGGTTCCGGGAACCACACTTACGCTTCCATCTTCGTTGATGATGAGTTGGTCGGTGGGTGTGGAGGTCAATATAACATCAGTAAAAGTTACAGTCTCACCATTATACGTATCATTGGACAGTACGTTGCCATCTGCAATCACACCATCTTCTCCCGCACTTGCTGTGTAGTTATCATCAACTGCATCGATAACATTCCCTGCTCCTTGCATTACTTCAACGGTAACCGTGGCCGAATCGCAATTAGCTGGGTCAGTAGCATCACAGATAGTATAGTTGATGGTATAGGTACCTGCTTCGGTCCCGGGCACAACGCCTACACTTCCATCTTCGTTGATGATGAGTTGGTCGGTTGGTGTGGAGGTCAATATAACATCGGTAAGGGTTGCAACTTCTCCATTATAGGTATCGTTGGACAGTACATTGCTATCCGCAATCACGCCATCTTCCCCTACACTTGCTGTGTAGTTATCATCCACTGCATCCAATACATTTTCACCTACCTCTATATATATAGTTGCTGAAGCGCAAACACTTGGGTCCGGCAAAACATTACATACTTGATAAATTATGGTAACTGTTGAATTGGATTCGGACGCTACAGGAGTATAGTTTACAAAACCTGTCTCATCATCAAAAGTAACCGTACCAATTGCATCTCCTCCAATTCTTGACAAATTTGTCACCCCTACGTTGATAGGATCGTTGTTAGGGAGATAATCATCGTTCTCCAAAACATTTATTGCAACCTCAGTAAGTGCCGGTGTTGAACCATAGTCATCGTTAGCATTGGCCGTTAATGGGTCGGGATCCGTTTCATTTGGATTGCCATCACCGTCACAGTCCAAAGCTTCCCAATCTGCAGATTGTGGCAAGGTCACACTTTCTGGGTCATAGTCACATGGATCCAATGGGTCTGTCCCATCTTCTTTTTCATCTTCGTTCGTAACACCATCACCGTCACAATCAGAACTGTTCCAAGTTGAATCTGGATCAACTGTTTGACTGTCGAGCACAAAATCGCATGGGTCCTGAGGATCCGTTCCGTCCTCTTTTTCATCACCATTGGTAACGCCATCACCATCGCAATCTGCCTCAAGGTAGTTCCCTGTTTGTGGTAAGGTTATACTTTCTGGGTTATAGTCGCAGGGATCAAATGGATCAGTACCATCTTCTTTTTCATCTTCGTTCGTAACACCGTCACCGTCACAATCGGCAGTTAAATAATCACCGGTTTGTGGCTGGGTGATATGCTCTTCAATAAAATCGCAAGGGTCGGTCGGGTCGGTTCCATCTTCCTCTTCATCCTCATCGGTAACTCCATCACCATCGGTATCCGTATCATTATCCAAATAATCCGGAGTGCCGTCTTCATCGGTATCATCATTGGTAGGGTCGCCATCACCATTGGCATCTTCATCCGGAGTATCTATTCCATCACCGTCATCATCAATATCTCGATAGTTAACATCCTCAGTACCATCTCTATCTGGTAAATCAGTTGCAGGGTTTTCAATTTCATCCTTCACATCAAAGCCGTCATTTACATCACTGCCTTCATAACCGTCGTCAAGACCATCACCATCCGAATCTACACCTGTATAGGTCCAATCGGGTATTCCATCAAAATTGAAGTCGTTCCCTTCATTATTATCCGGTACCCAGTCACTATCACTGTCATCATCCAAATAATCTGGAGTTCCATCAGCATCTGTATCTTCTAATGAAAATCCCATTGTTTCGCCACTTTCGTAGGCATCGTCAAGTCCATTTCCGTTAAGGTCATCTCCAGATGGAGGAATGTACTCAAAAGTAGGTTGCGCCTCTACGTTGTCCGGAATTCCATCATCATCACTGTCAATATCCAATCTATCTGGGTACCCATCATCATCACTATCAATGTCTTTACTAAAATTGACCGTTTGTGGGTCATTAAAATTATCTAAACATATAAATTGTATACCGGCCTGTCTAGCCACGTTCGTTTTAAAATTGTCATCCACATCGGCCTGAATTCCAAAACGGAAGACAAAAGAGTCAATGTTTAAGAACTCAACAGCAACATTTACGGAGGGATGTTCATTTGAGATACCATCATATTCCCGCGTACCTCCATTCACTAAAAAGCCACCTGTGGTATTTTGAACCGTTATTTCATTATCGGCATCGAGAGTATAACTTGCCGGTGTATTGAATCGATTATATTCTTGATAGTCCCCGTTCCCATCAACATCAATAAAATTTGCGCTGAGTTCTTCTAAAACAACGGGGGTATTTGTGCCCTGTTCCACAAAAGAGATCCTAAAATCTACGTAAGGCCTTCTTTCTTCTGATGTTGTGGTGAAATAAATTTCTGGTTTAAAAAATTCTGCGTCGGTCTCATTCTGGTCAAAATATAGAATTTCACCATTCACTACTTTTTCAATCGTAACCAGTGCATCCAAACTTTCTTCAACTCCTTGATAACGATAAACGGCTCCTTCGGAAAGCGCATCGCCCGACTCCAAGGTTGGCTCCATTCCAAAATTTAATTTCGGAACCGTACTGCAATCAAAATCTGTACTTACCACGCTGGATTCGTTCTGATCAAGGATTCCATCATTATCCGAATCCATATCCAAATAATCCGGCACATCATCACTATCCGTATCTATCGGTGTCAATCCATTTCCCGCCCCTGGGAAATCTTCATAAATATCATCCAACCCATTTCCATCGGAATCCACACCGGAAGGTAACCGAAAGTCTGCAAAGTTTTGTGCTTCATAATTGTCCAATAGTCCGTCACCATCGGAATCCAAATCCAGATAATTCGGGATACCATCACCATCGGAATCGGTCGGGTTGGTAGCGGGATTGTTATCGCCATCCAAGTTTGCATCTTCCACAGCGTCCAATATACCATCGTTATCACTGTCGATATCAACACTATCAGGTACGCCATCACCATCAGAGTCGGTATTTCCGCTCATTAAAAAGGAGTCAGCCATACGCATCATTGGGCTAATTGCCGGGACAATGGTAGAATATATAGGCAATCCCAAAAATAGAAGTAACAATAGTAGTGCGCTCTTCTTGAAATTCAAGAAAGTAATTTTTTCCATAAATGATTAAGTTTTAGTCAACTAATCACCATGGCAACAAGTGGTTCTCGTAATTGTAAGAAAATTGGGGTTTTCTTATTGGTTTTTAATATCTCCGATCCTTTCGACACACTTCGATACAATCAGGTCACATAATTAACCCATATAACATTTACCTCCTATTTTTATCGATAAAAGGTGATTTCCTCATCATTAGTTACCTCTTCCATGTGTTTTTACAAATGGATAATCCCTATTATCGAGGATTTATTTAAAACCGACGAAAATTACCTTTCTTTTTGGTTTTGGCTCGTTTAAATCCCTTATTTTTTTCCAATTATATTAACAATCCGGAATCACACTAAAAATGAGTGGGAAAACATATAATTGCCCTATTTTTGCCGAAATTTTTGTTGATGGAATTTGAAAAGGAAATAGCGAAACGAAGAACTTTTGGCATTATCTCCCACCCCGATGCGGGAAAAACAACCTTGACTGAAAAATTACTGTTGTTCGGTGGTGCAATCCAAGAAGCTGGAGCGGTAAAAAGCAATAAAATTAAAAAATCTGCTACCAGTGACTTTATGGAGATTGAGCGCCAAAGGGGTATTTCCGTAGCTACTTCCGTTTTGGCCTTTATTTACAAGGACAAAAAAATCAACATTTTGGATACTCCCGGGCACAAGGATTTTGCCGAGGACACTTTCCGAACCCTAACCGCCGTTGACAGCGTAATTGTGGTAATCGACGTTGCCAAGGGTGTGGAGGAACAAACTGAAAAATTGGTGGAAGTTTGCCGTATGCGCAACATTCCCATGATTGTATTTATCAACAAATTGGACCGTGAAGGAAAGGATGCATTTGACCTTTTGGACGAAGTGGAGCAAAAATTAGGTTTAAGAGTAACCCCATTAAGTTTTCCAATAGGAATGGGATACGATTTTAAAGGCATTTACAACATTTACGAAAAAAACATCAACCTTTTTAGCGGTAACAGCAAAAAGAACATCGAAGAAACCATTGCCTTTGACAATCTGGACAATCCAGAACTTGAAAAAATCATCGGTACAGATGCCGCTGAAGAACTGCGCGATAATTTGGAGCTTGTGGATGGGGTTTATCCCGATTTTGACAAGGACGCTTATTTAAAAGGTGAGCTACAACCTGTCTTTTTTGGTTCTGCCTTGAACAATTTTGGGGTTCGAGAACTGTTGGATTGCTTCGTGAACATTGCTCCATCCCCTAGACCCAAAAAAGCTGAGGAGCGCCTGGTAAAGGCCAATGAAAAGGGTTTTTCCGGTTTTGTTTTTAAAATCCATGCCAATATGGACCCCAAACACCGAGATCGTTTGGCCTTTGTTAAAATTGTATCGGGCACCTTTGAGAGAAACACTCCCTATTTGCACGTGCGACAAGGCAAAAAACTAAAATTCTCCAGCCCAAATGCTTTTTTTGCAGAAAAAAAGGAAATTGTGGACATCTCCTATCCGGGTGATATTGTCGGGCTTCACGATACTGGAAACTTCAAAATTGGGGATACTTTGACCAGTGGTGAAGAACTGCACTACAAAGGTATTCCGAGCTTTTCACCGGAGCACTTTAGGTACATCAACAACGCGGACCCCATGAAAGCGAAGCAATTGTACAAAGGCATTGATCAGCTCATGGACGAAGGAGTTGCCCAGCTTTTCACTTTGGAAATGAACGGAAGAAAGGTGATTGGAACCGTGGGAGCATTGCAGTATGAAGTAATCCAATATCGATTGGAGCACGAGTACGGTGCAAAATGTACTTACGAAAACTTCCCTGTTCACAAAGCATGTTGGGTAGAACCCAAAGATGAAAAAAACGAGGAGTTTCAAGAATTTAAACGGGTAAAGCAAAAGTTTTTGGCCACCGACAAAAAAGGACAGTTGGTGTTTTTGGCAGACTCGCCATTTTCATTGCAAATGACGCAACAAAAGTATCCTTCAGTAAAGTTACACTATACTTCGGAGTTCGAGTAAAATCAAAAACTCAAAGATTACAGGTCTCTGTAAATGAGCTTATTGTAAGTGTCACATATCTTTTTTTCGTACATTGGATAACATAACCAATTAAATAAAGATATTATGACGACTTCAGTAAAACCACCTACTTGGTTCTGGGTGGTGAGTGTTATTGCTCTTCTATGGAATTTGATGGGTGTTGGCAACTATCTCAACCAAGCTTTTAACCAAATGACACTTTTGGAAAGTATGGATCAAGCGCAACGGGAAGTTTTTGAAGGAATCCCTGCATGGGCGACCGCCGCATTTGCCATTGCTGTTTTTTCTGGAGCCTTGGCATCAATTGCTCTCTTGCTCCGAAAAAAATGGGCTCGTCCGCTTTTTGTTATTTCACTTATTGCGGCCGTGGCCCAATTTATCCATTGGCTGTTTATTTCCAATGCTGTTAAGGCATTTGGACCTTCCACATACGCCATGCCCGCTATTATTATAATAATAGGCATCTACCTCGTTTTCTTTTCAAAAAAGGGAATCGAGAAAGGCTGGTTGACGTAAAAAAGTTAAAGACCTGTACAAGAAAATTTCTATGTCAATATAGGCACCTTCGAAATCGCAGATAAAGTGTTGTCCTTTAACGTTCTAGACTGCCCCTTCGACTGCTCAGGATGACAGCTCGAACTGACACATCAATTTTGCAAAGGTAGTTTTATGCTTCGCCAGTAGGGCCGAAATTTAATGGAATCGCAGGTTGTTCGTAATCTTGGATTGTCCCGTGGGCCGCTTCAAACCTACTCACATTATCGTTCAATGCCTTTAGGAGCTTTTTGGCGTGTTGTGGGGTCAAGATAATTCTGCTCTTCACCTTGGCTTTTGGAGCGCCGGGCATCAAACTAATAAAGTCAACTACAAATTCGGATACGGAATGGTTGATGATTGCGAGATTGGAATATATTCCCTCTGCTGTTTTTTCATCCAACTCTATATTAATCTGTTTCTGCTTTTTCTTTTCTTCAGCCATGTTACTTGTATTAAAAAGAAAAACCCCGACCTAAAGGCCAGGGTTTGTTTTCATTTAGAATTTGAATTCCTCTTTGCGGGCCATGATCTCATCGTACTCCTCTTTGGAACCTACAATGATACTGTCATAATCCCTCATACCGGTACCGGCTGGAATTTTATGTCCTACAATTACATTTTCCTTCAATCCTTCCAAGGTATCGATTTTACCACTTACTGCGGCTTCGTTCAATACTTTGGTAGTTTCCTGGAACGATGCTGCCGAGATAAAGGACTTGGTCTGCAACGATGCTCTTGTGATACCTTGCAAAATTGGTGTAGCAGTTGCTGCCACAGCATCTCTTGCTGTCACCAAGGTCTTGTCCTCTCTTCTCAGAATTGAGTTCTCGTCCCTTAGCTCACGAATCGTCAAAATCTGTCCTGGTTTCAATCTTTCGGAATCCCCGGCATCCTCAACAACTTTTTTGCCGAAAATTTCATCATTCTCGTTGATAAAGTCGTCTTTGTGCACCAATTGATTCTCTAGGAAGATAGTATCCCCTGGATCTTGGATTTTAACTTTACGCATCATTTGTCTTACAACAACCTCAAAGTGCTTATCGTTGATCTTCACACCCTGCAAACGGTATACTTCTTGTACTTCGTTCACCAAATATTGCTGTACGGCAGATGGTCCCTTAATGGCCAAGATGTCTTCTGGTGTAATGGAACCGTCGGACAATGGCATACCTGCACGCACGTAGTCATTCTCCTGAACCAAAATCTGGTTGGACAATTTAACCAGATACTTTTTAATATCACCTGTCTTGGACTCGATAATGATTTCACGGTTACCACGCTTGATCTTACCGAAGGACACCACACCATCAATCTCAGACACTACGGCCGGGTTGGATGGGTTACGTGCTTCAAACAGCTCTGTCACCCTTGGAAGACCACCGGTAATATCCCCTGCCTTGGCAGATTTACGTGGAATTTTCACCAAGGTCTTTCCTTCTTTCACTTTCTCGCCATCATCCACCATCAAGTGGGAACCAACCGGCAAGTTGTACGAGCGTAATGTTTCGCCTTTACTGTCCTTGATCAACAAGGTTGGAATCAACTTTTTGTTTCTGGTCTCAGAAATTACTTTTTCTTGGAAACCAGTTTGTTCATCGATTTCAACTTGGTAAGTAACTCCTTGATCTAAATTCTCATATGCGATTTCACCGGAGAACTCAGAAACAATGACACCGTTATAGGGATCCCATTCACAAATAACGGTCCCTTTGGTAATCTTCTCACCGTTCTTGATGAACAATTGGGAACCATAAGGAATGTTGTTTGTACTTAATGTGATACCAGTTTTTGGATCAACGATTTTAACTTCAGAAGTTCTGGAAATTACAATGTCGGTTTTGCCACCTTCACTGTTTTGACCTTCTACGAGTCTTAAGTCTTCAATCTCAGCAACACCATCAAACTTGGACTCCAACTTGTTGTCCTCGGAAATGTTTCCTGCAATACCACCCACGTGGAAGGTACGCAACGTTAGCTGTGTACCGGGCTCACCGATGGACTGTGCAGCAACAACACCTACAGCCTCACCTCGTTGTACCATTTTATTTGTGGCAAGGTTTCTGCCATAACATTTGGCACAGATTCCCTGAGGAGCCTCACACGTCAATGGAGACCTTACTTCTATTTTCTCTATCGGAGCTGCTTCTACCCTTCTTACATCGACTTCATTGATTTCTTGGCCCGCTCTAAGAACAAGCTCTTCGGTCAATGGGTTGTACACATCGTGCAACGATACCCTACCTAAAATCCTTTCACCTAAGGTTTCAACAATCTCCTCGTTTTTCTTCAATGGTTCTACCTCGATACCTCTCAAGGTTTCACAGTCTTCGCTATTAACGATAACATCTTGCGATACATCAACCAAACGTCTGGTCAAGTAACCCGCATCTGCCGTTTTCAAAGCGGTATCCGCAAGACCTTTACGGGCACCGTGGGTAGAGATAAAGTATTCCAAAATCGACAATCCTTCCTTAAAGTTCGAAAGAATCGGGTTTTCAATAATCTCCCCACCACCTGCGGTAGATTTTTTAGGCTTGGCCATCAATCCACGCATACCGGTCAACTGACGAATCTGCTCTTTGGATCCCCTTGCACCGGAATCCAACATCATGTATACGGAGTTGAACCCTTGTTTGTCTTCACGAATTCGCTTCATGGCCAATTCGGTCAACATGGCATTGGTAGATGTCCAAACATCAATAACCTGGTTATATCGCTCGTTGTTGGTGATAAGACCCATGTTGTAGTTCATCATAATACCATCGACCTGCTCGTTTGCCTCGCCGATCATATCCTGTTTTTCCGCTGGAATGATGATATCTCCCAAACTAAAGGATAGACCACCTTTAAAGGCGAAATCGTATCCCATGGCCTTGATCTTGTCCAAGAACTCAGCGGTTGTAGGTACATCGGTCACCGCAAGAATGTCCCCAATAATATTTCTTAGGGCTTTCTTGTTCAATACTTGGTTGATGAATCCTGCTTGTTCTGGCACTTCCGTGTTGAACAATACACGACCTACCGTGGTTTCAATAATTTGATAGACCAATTCCCCTTCTTCGTTAAAGTCTTTGGCTCTTACCTTGATTCCGGCATTAAGCGAAACTTTTTTCTCGTTAAAGGCTATTTCTACCTCTTCAGAAGAATAGAAGGTCAATCCTTCACCTAAAACAGGTTCCTCGGGGGTAGATTTTTTCTCCTTGGTCATGTAGTACAATCCCAAAACCATATCCTGTGATGGTACGGTAATCGGAGAACCGTTGGCCGGGTTAAGGATGTTTTGTGAAGCCAACATCAATAATTGTGCTTCCAAAATGGCCTCTGGCCCCAATGGCAAGTGAACTGCCATCTGATCCCCATCAAAATCCGCGTTAAATGCGGTACATGCCAATGGGTGCAAACGAATCGCCTTACCTTCAATAAGTTTGGGCTGGAACGCTTGAATACCCAATCTGTGCAATGTGGGGGCCCGGTTCAATAGTACTGGGTGTCCTTTTAGGACGTTTTCAAGAATGTCCCAAACTACAGGCTCTTTCTTGTCAATAATCTTTTTGGCAGATTTAACGGTCTTTACAATACCTCTTTCAATCAGCTTACGGATGATGAATGGCTTGTAAAGCTCGGCCGCCATATCTTTTGGGAGACCACATTCGTACAATTTCAATTCCGGCCCAACAACAATTACGGAACGAGCGGAGTAATCCACACGTTTACCCAAAAGGTTTTGACGGAAACGACCTTGCTTACCTTTCAATGAATCGGAAAGGGATTTCAATGGTCTGTTGGATTCTGTTTTTACTGCAGATGCCTTTCTTGTATTATCAAAAAGGGAATCCACCGCTTCCTGAAGCATACGTTTTTCGTTCCTCAAGATCACCTCTGGTGCTTTGATTTCCATCAAACGCTTCAAACGGTTGTTACGGATAATCACCCTACGGTACAAGTCGTTCAAATCGGAAGTGGCAAAACGACCACCATCCAATGGCACCAACGGACGCAATTCCGGTGGAATCACCGGAATCACTTTCATGATCATCCACTCAGGATTGTTTTCCCTGTTGTTTTGCGATTCACGTAGGGCCTCAACAACCTGTAGGCGTTTCAATGCCTCGGTCTTACGTTGTTTTGAGGTTTCTGTGTTCGCCTTGTGACGTAGTTCGTAGGACAATTGTTCCAAATCGATTCTGGACAATATCTCAATCAAACATTCGGCACCCATTTTAGCGATGAACTTATTGGGATCGTTATCCTCCAAGTATTGGTTCTCGGTAGGAAGCGTTTCCAAAATGTTCAAGTATTCCTCCTCGGTCAAGAAATCCATTTTATTGATTTCCTCACCTTCTGGACCTTTGGCAATACCTGGCTGGATAACCACATACCTTTCGTAGTATATGATCATGTCCAACTTTTTGGAAGGTAGTCCCAAAAGGTATCCTATTTTGTTTGGCAGCGAACGGAAGTACCAGATGTGTGCCACGGGAACCACAAGATTAATGTGTCCCACACGGTCCCTACGTACTTTTTTCTCCGTCACTTCAACACCACAACGGTCACAAACGATTCCACGGTAACGGATTCTCTTGTATTTACCACAGGCACATTCGTAATCCTTTACAGGACCAAAAATACGCTCGCAGAACAATCCATCACGCTCTGGTTTGTGCGTTCTATAGTTTATGGTTTCCGGCTTCAACACCTCGCCACGGGACTCGGCCAAGATAGACTCTGGAGAGGCCAATCCTATGGAAATTTTGTTGAACCTTTTTTGTGCGTTATTATCTTTTATTCTAGCCATAACAATATGGTGATGATATAATTAATGTATATAGTATTCTATTCTTCCAATCGGATATCCAAGCCCAAACCTTTAAGTTCGTGCATCAATACGTTGAAAGATTCTGGTAACCCAGGTTCTGGCATGGTCTCACCTTTAACGATGGTCTCATAGGTCTTGGCCCTTCCGATAACATCATCCGACTTAACGGTCAATATTTCTCTTAGGGTAGATGATGCGCCGTAAGCTTCCAATGCCCAAACTTCCATCTCTCCAAAACGCTGACCACCAAACTGTGCCTTACCACCCAATGGTTGCTGCGTGATCAATGAGTATGGTCCAATAGATCTTGCGTGCATCTTATCATCTACCATGTGACCTAGTTTCAACATGTAGATAACCCCAACGGTTGCTCGTTGATCGAAACGCTGACCTGTTCCACCGTCATAAAGGTAGGTATGCCCAAATCTTGGCACGCCTGCTTCATCGGTAAGCTTGTTGATCTCATCCAATGAGGCTCCATCGAAAATCGGAGTCGCATATTTTTGACCCAATTTTTGTCCGGCCCAGCCCAATACGGTTTCATAAATCTGACCAATGTTCATCCTTGACGGTACACCAAGTGGGTTCAATACAATGTCCACTGGGGTTCCGTCTTCCAAGAATGGCATATCCTCTTGACGAACGATACGTGCAACAATACCTTTGTTACCGTGACGACCTGCCATTTTATCACCTACTTTAAGCTTACGCTTTTTGGCAATGTAGACTTTGGCCAACTTCATGATACCTGCTGGAAGCTCATCCCCTACGGAGATTGTAAACTTGTCCCTTCTTAGGTTACCCTGAATATCGTTCAATTTGATTTTATAGTTGTGCAATAAGTCGGCAACCAAAGCATTGGTAGCGTCGTCCGTTGTCCAGCTTCCGCCGACCAAGTGAGCGAAATCGTCAACGGCGTTCAACATTTTAATGGTGTATTTCTTTCCTTTTGGAAGTACTTCTTCACCCAAATCATTGATTACGCCTTGTGATGTTTTCCCGCTGATCAAACTGAACAATTTCTCAATCAATTCGTCTTTCAGTTGTTGGAATTTCACTTCGTAGTCCATTTCCAATCTGGCAATGGCTTCTTTATCTTCGGAACGTTTTCTCTTGTCCTTAATGGAACGCGAGAACAATTTCTTGTCGATAACCACACCTCTCAACGATGGTGAAGCTTTCAATGAAGCATCCTTAACGTCACCTGCTTTGTCACCAAAGATGGCACGCAACAGTTTTTCTTCAGGAGTTGGGTCTGATTCTCCTTTTGGAGTAATCTTACCGATCAAAATATCCCCTGGTTTCACTTCGGCACCGATGCGGATCATACCGTACTCGTCCAAATCCTTGGTAGCTTCTTCGGATACGTTTGGAATATCGTTGGTCAATTCCTCTGCACCCAATTTGGTATCCCTTACTTCCAAAGAATACTCATCAACGTGGATGGAGGTAAAGATATCTTCACGAACAACTTTTTCAGAGATCACGATTGCATCCTCAAAGTTGTATCCTTTCCAAGGCATAAAGGCGACCTTCATGTTTCTACCCAAGGCCAATTCACCTTTTTCGGTAGCGTAACCTTCGCAAAGCACTTGACCTTTTTTCACTTTGTCGCCTTTTCTTACGATGGGCTTCAAGTTGATGCTGGTCCCTTGGTTTGTTTTTCTAAACTTCACCAATTGGTAGGTCTTCGAATCATCGTCAAAGCTTACCAAGCGCTCTTCTTCGGTCCTTGTATATTTTATGGTGATTTTCTGTGAATCCACATATTCCACAACTCCATCTCCTTCGGCATTGATCAATACTCGAGAATCTGTAGCTACTTGTCTTTCCAGACCTGTACCTACAATTGGAGAATCTGGTCTCAACAATGGAACTGCTTGACGCATCATGTTCGATCCCATCAAGGCACGGTTCGCATCATCGTGCTCCAAGAAAGGAATCAAGGATGCGGAAATGGATGCAATCTGGTTCGGTGCAACATCTGTGTACTTCACCTCTGTTGGATCCACAACTGGGAAATCGCCTTCTTCACGGGCAATTACCTTTTCTCTTTCAATAGTGCCATCTTCTGCCAATGGAATGTTGGCTTGGGCAATCTTCATTCCTTCTTCTTCCTCTGCACTTAGGTACATGTGGTTTTTAGTGTCCACTTTACCATTCTCTACTTTACGATAAGGAGTTTCCAAGAAGCCCATATTGTTCACCTTGGCAAATACGGACAATGACGAGATCAAACCAATGTTCGGTCCTTCAGGTGTCTCAATCGGACACAATCTTCCGTAGTGTGTATAGTGAACGTCACGCACCTCGAAACCTGCTCTTTCTCGGGAAAGACCACCTGGTCCCAATGCGGATAATCTTCTTTTGTGTGTAATCTCTGCCAACGGGTTGGTCTGATCCATGAACTGGGACAACTGGTTGGTTCCGAAGAAGGAGTTGATCACAGATGACAATGTCTTCGCGTTAATCAAATCTATCGGGGTAAACACCTCGTTGTCACGAACGTTCATACGCTCACGGATGGTACGTGCCATACGCGCCAAACCTACACCAAATTGTGATGACAATTGCTCACCTACGGTTCTTACACGACGGTTGGACAAGTGATCGATATCATCAATCTCTGCTTTGGAGTTGATCAACTCGATCAAATATTTGATGATAGTGATGATATCTTCCTTGGTCAAAACTTGTTTGTCCATTCCGATATCCAAGCCCAACTTCTTGTTCATTCTGTAACGACCTACCTCACCTAAGTTGTAACGTTGGTCAGAGAAGAACAATTTATCGATAATACCACGAGCTGTTTCCTCATCTGGCGGCTCGGCATTACGCAATTGTCTGTAAATATGCTCTACCGCTTCTTTTTCAGAGTTGGTAGGGTCTTTTTGCAAGGTGTTGTGGATAATGGCGTAATCGGATTGTGCATTGTTCTCCTTGTGAAGCAAAATGGTCTTCACGTCGGCATCAATGATTTCATCGATATGCTCTTTTTCCAAAACGGTATCACGATCAAGTACAATTTCGTTACGTTCGATGGAAACCACTTCTCCTGTATCCTCGTCCACGAAATCCTCATGCCATGTGTTCAACACCCTGGCTGCCAATTTACGGCCCAATACTTTTTTAAGTCCGGTCTTAGAAACCTTTACTTCTTCCGAAAGGTCGAATATTTCCAAAATATCCTTGTCCCTTTCAAAGCCGATGGCACGGAACAAAGTGGTTACCGGTAATTTTTTCTTCCTATCAATGTAGGCATACATCACCGAGTTGATGTCGGTGGCGAATTCAATCCAAGATCCTTTGAAAGGAATTACCCTGGCTGAATACAATTTTGTTCCATTTGCGTGGAAAGACTGTCCAAAGAAAACCCCTGGAGATCTGTGCAACTGGGATACTACAACGCGTTCTGCACCGTTGATCACAAAAGTTCCGCTAGGAGTCATATAGGGGATAGTTCCCAAATACACATCCTGTACGATAGTTTCGAAATCCTCATGTTCCGGATCGGTACAGTACAATTTTAAACGTGCCTTTAAAGGTACGCTATAGGTAAGTCCACGCTCTATACATTCTTGGATGGAATATCTTGGTGGATCAATGAAGTAATCCAAAAACTCAAGTACAAACTGGTTTCTGGTATCTGTGATTGGAAAATTCTCCATGAAGGTGTTGTAGAGACCTTCGTTTCCTCTTTCGTCAGATTTAGTTTCAAGCTGGAAAAAGTCTTGGAACGATTTTATCTGAATGTCCAAGAAATCCGGATATTCCGGTATGTTCTTAGCGGATGCGAAATTAACTCTTTCAATAGTGTTTGTGAACATCTATGGACAAATTTTGATCGTGAATACTATGTGGGTTCGTGTACGGCTTTATACACTCCTTATATAAATAGGCTAAGGTCTAACCAAAAAATGGAAAGACCTTAACCAAGTTCTTATGGGAAAAGCGATTATTTAAGCTCAACTTCTGCTCCTGCTTCTTCCAATGATTTTTTGATACCTTCTGCCTCATCTTTGGCAACACCTTCTTTAACAGCTTTTGGTGCGCTGTCTACGATTTCTTTAGCGTCTTTTAGTCCAAGACCGGTCAATTCCTTAACCAATTTTACGACTGCCAATTTAGAACCACCGGCAGCTGTAAGGATTACATCAAATTCTGATTTTTCCTCAGCAGCTTCACCTTCGCCTCCACCAGCGGCAGCACCACCGGCAACGGCTACTGCAGCAGCAGCAGGCTCAATACCATATTCTTCTTTTAAAATGTCGGCCAATTCATTTACCTCTTTTACTGTAAGGTTTACCAACTGTTCTGCAAAATCTTTTAAATCTGCCATTTTTCTATCGTTTAATAAAAATGTTTAAAAATATACTTAGTTTATTGTGCGCGAATTATTCTTTCTCAGAAAGGGTTTTAAGGATACCTGCCAATTTACCACCTCCGGACTTAAGTCCAGAAATAACGTTTTTGGCCGGTGATTGTAACAATCCGATGATATCCCCGATAACTTCCTCTTTGGACTTGATGTTAACAAGTGCATCAAGGTAGTTGTCCCCGATATAAATTGCCTCAGCTATAAAGGCGCCTTTCAATACGGGCTTTTCTGATTTTTTTCTAAAGTTCTTGATAAGTTTCGCAGGTGCGTTCCCTGTTTCGGACAACATCAAGGATGTATTGCCTTTCAACACATCGGGAAGTTCGCCAAATTCCTTATCAGAAGCTTCCATTGCTTTTGCAAGCAAGGTGTTCTTTACGACCGCAAGCTTAATGTTCGCCTTAAAACACGCTCTTCTTAAATTAGAGGTGTCCACGGCATTCAACCCTGATATATCCGCCAAGTAAATGTTGGGATTATCAGTCAACTGTGCAGTCAAGTCTTTTATTACTGTTGCTTTTTCTTCTCTTGTCATAGTTAAAAAAATTGAACTACCAGTTATTGAACTGCTTTTGGATCTAATTGAATACTAGGACTCATGGTACTGGACAAGTAAATACTTTTCATGTACACACCTTTTGCAGCAGATGGCTTCATTTTTACCAAGGTATCTATCAATTCCCTAGCATTTCCCGCGATTTTGTCCGCAGAGAAAGAAGCTTTTCCTATTGCAGCGTGCACAATACCTGTTTTGTCCACTTTAAAGTCTATTTTACCGGCCTTAACATCGGATACTGCTTTGGCAACATCCATAGTTACGGTTCCGGTCTTTGGATTGGGCATTAAACCTCTAGGTCCCAAAATTCTACCTAATGGCCCCAATTTACCCATAACGCTTGGCATAGTGATGATTACATCAACATCGGTCCAACCGCCTTTAATTTTCTCCAAATATTCGTCCAACCCTACAAAGTCAGCACCAGCTTCTTTAGCTTCTGCTTCTTTGTCTGGAGTCACCAATGCCAAAACTTTTACGTCTTTACCCGTTCCGTGAGGAAGGGTGACAACGCCTCGCACCATTTGATTTGCTTTTCTTGGATCTACACCCAAACGAACAGCCAAATCAATGGAAGCGTCAAATTTTACATTGGTTATTTCTTTTACTAAAGCTGATGCCTCTTCCAAGGAATAGAGTTTGTTCTTATCTATTTTGGATTGGGCTTCTTTTTGCTTTTTAGTCAATCTTGCCATTTCTTAATTGCTTTAAGATTTTAAAAAGGTCTCTGTCCGGCTATTTTCAAGCCCATAGATCTTGCAGTACCTGCAACCATACTCATTGCAGATTCTACGGTAAAAGCATTTAAATCCACCATTTTGTCCTCGGCGATTGCTTTTACTTGATCCCAGGTTACTGAACCGTTTTTAACCCTGTTAGGTTCGCCAGATCCTTTTTTAATCTTAGCCGCTTCCATCAATTGAACTGCCGCAGGTGGTGTTTTTACAACAAAATCGAAAGATTTATCCTTGTAAACGGTGATAACAACCGGCAATACTTTGCCTGGTTTGTCCTGTGTACGAGCATTAAACTGCTTACAGAACTCCATGATGTTAACACCAGCAGCACCTAAGGCGGGTCCAACCGGTGGCGATGGGTTCGCAGCACCTCCCCTAACTTGTAATTTAACTACCTTATCTACTTCTTTTGCCATTGTTTCTAATTAAATTTAAAGTGTGTCAATTGGAAGCAACACAGCTTTATATATGTAACAGCTCTTGTTATACTTTTTCTACTTGCATATAGCTAAGTTCCAGTGGAGTTTTTCTACCAAAAATCTTCACCATAACCTCCAGCTTACGCTTTTCCTCATTGATTTTTTCAACAGTTCCATTAAATCCGTTGAAAGGTCCATCAATAACCTTAACCGTTTCTCCCAACACAAATGGAATCGCAACATTGTCTGTATTTACAGCCAACTCGTCCACTTTCCCTAGCATACGGTTTACTTCGGATTTCCTTAAAGGAATTGGGTCTCCACCCTTAACTTCGCCCAAGAAACCGATTACATTGGTAATTGAACGAATGATGTGAACCATCTCCCCTCCAAGATTAGCCTTTATCATGATATATCCGGGAAAGTACACACGTTCTTTGTTGATTTTCTTTCCGTTTCTGATCTGAACAACTTTTTCGGTAGGAACTAGAACTTCTTCAAGGTAATCGCCAAAACCTGCGCGCTCTACCTCACTTTCTATATAGCCTTTGATCTTGTTTTCTTGACCACTGACCGCTCTAACCACATACCATTTCTTTTCAAGTACCTCAGACATATCGACCGATCTTTATCCTATTAACTTATCAAAATACAACGTAATCAAGCTACTGAACAAGGAATCCACCCCCCATGTTGCCAAGGCAAACAAGATGGAGAAAACAGCTACAATAACCATTAGATTGGAAGCTTTTCCTTTTTCCAACCACGTAACATTGTTCTTAAGTTCTTCTAATGATTCCTTTATGTAAGTGACCATGATTTTTTATGTATTATTCTTGCATGCTTCGACTGCGCTCAGCACAGGCTTCAGAGAGATATTCATCCCGTCACGCTAACGTCTTTTCTTTTTGCACGGGAGGAGAGACTCGAACTCCCGACACCTGGTTTTGGAGACCAGTGCTCTACCAACTGAGCTACACCCGTTTATAATTACACTGAAAGGTATCCCGAGAAAATCGGAACACCCTTGAGTGCAATTTTATTATAAAATGAATCTTAATCTAGAATCTCAGTAACCTGACCGGCACCTACTGTCCTACCACCCTCACGGATAGCGAAACGTAGACCTACACTACAAGCTACAGGCTGGATCAAATCCACGGTAATTGTCAAGTTATCACCTGGCATTACCATCTCAACACCGTCAGGCAAGTTAATGTTACCAGTAACGTCGGTAGTTCTCAAGTAGAACTGAGGACGGTAGTTGTTGTGGAATGGTGTGTGACGACCACCTTCTTCTTTTTTAAGAATATAAACCTCAGCTTTAAATTTAGCGTGCGGCTTAACAGAACCTGGCTTACAGATAACCATACCTCTTTTGATATCAGATTTCTCGATACCTCTCAAAAGAAGACCTACGTTATCACCAGCTTCACCTCTATCCAAAATCTTACGGAACATTTCAACCCCTGTAATAGTGGAAGTCAATTTCTCAGCACCCATACCGATGATATCAACAGGGTCACCTGTATTGGCAACACCAGTTTCGATACGACCAGTAGCAACAGTACCCCTACCTGTAATGGTAAATACATCTTCAATTGGCATAAGGAAGTCTTTGTCAACTTCACGCTCGGGCTCCTCGATCCACTCATCAACAGCTTTCATCAACTCCATAACTGTGTCAACCCACTTTTGCTCACCGTTCAAAGCACCAAGTGCAGAACCAGCGATAACAGGACCATTGTCACCATCGTACTCGTAGAAAGAAAGCAATTCCCTAACTTCCATTTCAACAAGTTCCAAAAGCTCTTCATCATCCACCATGTCGACTTTGTTCAAGAAAACAACGATACGTGGAATACCAACCTGACGTCCCAATAGGATGTGCTCACGAGTTTGTGGCATTGGACCATCCGTAGCGGCCACAACCAAGATAGCACCGTCCATCTGAGCAGCACCAGTAACCATGTTCTTTACATAATCCGCGTGACCAGGACAGTCAACGTGTGCGTAGTGACGGTTTTCTGTTTGGTACTCAACATGTGAAGTGTTGATTGTAATACCTCTTTCTTTTTCCTCAGGAGCGTTGTCAATAGAATCAAAGCTTCTTGTTTCAGACAAACCTGCGTTGGCCAATACAGTGGTAATAGCAGCGGTCAATGTAGTTTTACCGTGATCCACGTGTCCAATGGTACCAATATTTAAGTGCGGTTTGGAACGATCAAAAGTTTCCTTTGCCATTTTAAATAATTTTAATCTTAGTTTATATTAGTGTACAAATCGTTTTGAGCCAATGACGGGATTTGAACCCGTGACCTCTTCCTTACCAAGGAAACGCTCTACCCCTGAGCTACACCGGCCTATGGGTTATCAGGTTTAGAGTTTAAAAGTTACAAGTCTAGCTCGTCAAAACTTCAACCTTCGTCTTGAAATCAAAGTTTCAAGTTTAGAGCGGGAGACCGGGTTCGAACCGGCGACATTCAGCTTGGAAGGCTGACGCTCTACCAACTGAGCTACTCCCGCATTTTTATGGATTTTCATCCAAAGATTCCATTATTTCAAAAAACCTTCTTTCCCGGTTGTTCCGACGAACAACTTTTGTGGGGGGAGCAGGATTCGAACCTGCGAAGGTAAAAACCAACAGATTTACAGTCTGTCCTCGTTGGCCGCTTGAGTATCCCCCCGCCTTAATTTTCAGTAACTTACGAGCCGATAGAGGGACTCGAACCCACGACCTGCTGATTACAAATCAGCTGCTCTAGCCAGCTGAGCTATATCGGCATTTCACCGCTTTTTACTCACTAAAAAAGCCCGCTATTTCTAACGGACTGCAAATGTATATATTTATATTTTAATTCAAAATAAATTTTGAAAAATTTTCATCACGCCTTCGCCCTCAGTTTTTCCTTCTTTTTCACCAACTGCCTTTCCAAGGAACTACAGGCCGAATCCACAGCCTCTTCAAACGACTTACATTGTTTTTTTACCATGAATTTGTCCCGAGGGACAAACACCATGATTTCCACGATCTTATTTTCTTTAGCACTTGTGTTTTCAACTTTTAAATATACATCCGATTCAATGACCTTGTCATAGAACAATTCCATCTTGTCCATTCGTTTTTGGACAAAGTCGAGGAGTTTTCCATCAGCTGTAAAATTTACCGATTGTGCGTTTACTTTCATAAGACGAAGTTTTTAGTACTGTCCAGGACAGTGAAGTTAAACAATACAAGAATTTTATTTCTTGTTTCTTGGATGGGCTTTTTGGTGTACTTTTTTTAGCTCGGCAATACTGTTGTGCGTGTACACTTGCGTAGATGCCAAACTGGAATGACCCAATAATTCCTTTACGGAATTTAAATCCGCCCCCCTATTGAGCAAGTGTGTTGCAAAGGTGTGTCTGAGTATATGCGGACTCTTTTTCACCTTGGGGGACACCAAACTAAAATACTTATTTATGGTACGATAAACAAGTGTTTCATAAATTTTAAGACCTTCTTTTGTTAATAGCAAATATGTGGAATCCGATGCGTTTTCAAGTTCGGAGCGCTTGGTCAAATAGTTTTTTATCTGCTCCATAGTGGCTGGCAACAAGGGAAGAATACGTTCTTTGTTCCGTTTGCCCAAAACTTTTAATGTATGGCCGGAGAAGTTTACATCCGTCACCTTTAAATTTACCAATTCGGCCCTTCGCATGCCGGTGGTGTACAAAAGTTCTATAATGAGTTTATCGCGCTCCCCTCCAAAATCTTCATCAAAAGGAATTTTGGATAAAATAGTTTCCATCTCCGTTTCAGAAAATGGAACCTCTACTTTTTTATTGGTTTTAAGCGCCCTATGTTTTACCAATGGGGAAATGACAATATCTCCCACCTTCAATAAAAATTTATAGTAGGCCTGCAGTGAAGATATTTTTCTGTTGATGGTTCTATTTGAAATTCCTTGGTCGGACAAGTGGACGATCCAATTTCGAATCAATGGATAAGAGACGTTTTCCAGATTGATCTCCCCATGATGCTCCCTGCAGAAACTGGAGAAGGCGTCAATATCCTTTTCATACGCTTTTACGGTATGTTCGGAGTAGTTTTTCTCCAACCTTAAATAGGATATAAATGCTGATACGGACATATATCAAAGGTAGCAATTACGATTGGCCTATAGCTAAAACGAAAAATCCCGCTCCAATATTGGAACGGGATTAATATATTATGCAAAAGCGATAGCCCTATACTTCTTCTTGATCCCTAAGACCCTGAATGTACTGTGCTTTTTGAATTTGCGCTCTACGCTCTACAGAAGGTTTGGTAAACTGCTGTCTTGACCTTAACTGACGCATGGTACCTGTTCTGTCGAACTTACGCTTAAAACGCTTTAAAGCTCTATCGATGTTTTCTCCTTCTTTTACTGGTATAATTAACATGGGCTACAACCTCCTTTCTTTTAGAATTTTGGAGCGCAAATATACAAATGATATTCAACAGTTAAAGAAATATTTTATTTTTTTGACAATCTCTTACACCGTTCGCTTCTTGTACTCCTTTTTATCTACAATAATTTTGGCCAAAATCTCCTTTAAAATCTCCGAAGTACCGCCACCAATGGGCCCCAACCTACTATCTCGGCTCAAACGTGCCATAGGGTAATCTTCAATATAACCGTAGCCACCCAAAAATTGAAGACAGTTGTAGATTACCTCATCTGCCATTTTGGTGGACTTTAATTTGGAAATGGTGGCTTCTTTAACAACATACGCACCTTTTTCCATTTGTGCCACTGTGGCATAATTGAATTGTTTGCACATCAACATATCCGAATACAGGTCCACCAGCCTATGCCTCAAAGCCTGAAATTGGTCTATGGTTTTGCCAAACGCTTCGCGCTCGGACATATATTGCAACGCATAATCCAAGGCAAACTCGGCCCGTGCATGCGCATTGATGCCCATTACCAAACGTTCCAAGGAAAAGGCCTCCATAATATAACCAAAGCCTTCGTTCTCCTTGCCCAACAAATTGGAGGCAGGAACCTCTACATTATCAAAGGCCAATTCTGCTGTGTCGGAAGCACGCCACCCCAACTTGTTGAGCTTGCTGGCGGTAACACCCTTCGCATTCCTATCCAAAACAAACATACTGATACCCTTGTGACCAGCATTCTTGTCTGTTTTGGCAGCGAGAATAATGTAATCGCCGTAAACCCCGTTGGTAATAAAAGTCTTGGAACCGTTCACTATGTAGACGCCATCTTTTTTTTCTGCCGTGGTGCGCATGGCCGCAACATCGCTGCCCCCAAAAGGTTCCGAAACTCCCAAACAACCAATTTTATCACCGAGCACACTAGGCTCTAGATAAGCTTTCTTTTGCTCATGATCTGCCAGTTTGTTCAAATAGGTCATGGCCAAGTATTGATGCGCCCACATGGCAGCGGCAAAACCACCTGAATTGATCTTTTGTAGCTCTTCCAGAAAAATAGTGGTATAAAACAGGTCCAGGTCCAAACCCGAATAAGCCTCGGAAGTCATTAGCCCAAAAAAGCCCATCTCCCCAAACTTGTTCCAAACAGCCCTATCAATCTTTCCTGTGTCCTCCCACTCTTCAATGTGGGGAACCACTTCTTTTTGTAAAAAATCTTTTAAACTCTCCCGGAACAAATTATGCTCTTCCGTGAAGTACATATCAATCATACCACCTTATTTATAAGGACAAATATAAGGCTATTCTATCTAGTTTTTCGGTTGGAAATTTATTGCATTTACTCAATTCTTGAAATGATTTGCAGACACCGTTCCTGTCGCTATGGGCAACAATGTCAAAAGCCAATGACCTACTGATAACTCAATTGGGACAGCTCGGCTGCACCAGCCTTGTTCACATTTATTTTTTGTATCGGTGGAACCTCCAAAACCTGAAACCAAAGCAACACTTTTTCCCCACATCCGTTTTTAGACCATAAACATCATAAAGCTGTTCTTTCACCAGAAAACCACCCAATCTGTCCCGGAACTTTGTGACTCTTTCCGATAATATTCCCCAATACCATAAATTGATTTCAACTCTTCGGCAGAAGCCAAGTTGATATCCTTCACCTTGATTTCTTTCTCTGTTATAGGTCTTTTTTTTGATGATTGATTGATTTGTTGTGACCCAATCCGGAAACTTAAAATAGGGTGAACTTTGATTCAACAACGAATCCGATACCTGGGTAACAGTTTGAAACTCCTTGGCCGAATTCACGAACTTGCTCCCTTCACGAAAAGCAAACAATCTGTCCAATTACGAAGTGGACAACCCCAGTGTATACCCTTTATAATCTGTAATATAATTGGGGTTGAAGGGATAAGTTTTTACGGATACCTCAAGCTGATGGTTTTTAAGACTATCCATCTTGCTCTGCTCCTCTGTATCGAGAGCAAAATTGCTTTCCCGTTGAGATGGACTTGCTTTTACATGGTAGCACCCACCTTGAAGCACAGTCGTTATCAATAATAAAAAGAAAATCCCACTCCGTTCTTGTTTATTGAATCTGAAGTGGGATTGTTTTCCCATAATATGGTTATGCTAAAACTTAACTTTTAGCCTTTTTAAAGAGTTGACCGACTTTTAATTTCTGTAAATAGCCATCCAGATCTTTACGCACTTCACCGGACATGATGTAGAGTCCAATAATGTTCGGGAAGGACATGGCCAAGATCATCATATCGGAAAAGTCCAGCACGGCCCCCAAGCTTACGGAAGCTCCCACGACCACAAATACCAAGAACAGCATTTTATAGATCATTTCGGCACGCTTGCTCTTCCCAAAAAGATATGTCCATGCTCTCATTCCATAATAGGACCAAGAAATCATGGTTGAAAATGCAAAAAGGAACACTGCCAAGGCCAACACATAAGGGAACCAAGATATTTGGCTACCAAAAGCATCGGAAGTCAGCTGGGCACCGGCCATTCCTTCCACCTCGTGCATTCCGGTAAAAATCAAGACCAAGGCCGTAAGGGTACAGACCACCACCGTATCGATAAACGGCTCCAATAAAGCAACAAAGCCTTCTGATGGTGGATGATTGGTCTTGGCGGCACTATGGGCAATGGCTGCGGAACCCACACCGGCCTCATTGGAGAAAGCTGCCCGTTGGAACCCAACCACCAAAACACCTATTATACCTCCTTTTAAGGCCGAAGGGTTCAATGCCCCTTCAAAAATGGCTGTAAATGCAGGGCCAATATTTTGTATGTTCATTATAATGACCGCCAAGGCAGCTACAATGTAAACAGAGGCCATAATTGGCACTATCTTACCTGTTACCCTAGCAATACTACTGATTCCGCCAATGATGACCACACCTACCAAAATAGCAGTAACAACACCAAACCAAAATCCGTTGCCCGCCAAAACAGGAAACTGTCCTGCCAATTGCTCGAAGGACTGGTTGGCCTGGAACATATTTCCACCTCCAAAGGAAGCTCCTACAGCAAGCAGTGCAAACACTCCTGCCAATACTTTACCAAATCCTTTAAGGTTTCTTTTTTCAAGACCATACCGCAAGTAGTTCATAGGACCACCGAACACGCGCCCATCAGGAAGTATGTCACGATATTTTACGCCAAGGGTGCACTCCACAAATTTGGAGGACATTCCCAACAAACCACAGATAATCATCCAAAAAGTTGCTCCTGCTCCCCCTAAAGAAACGGCAACAGCAACACCTGCAATGTTTCCAAGACCTACGGTACCAGAAACTGCAGTGGCCAACGCCTGAAAGTGGGTTACTTGCCCTGGTGCATCAGGGTCGTCATATTTTCCTTTGGCCAGATCAATTGAATGCTTAAAGCCACGGATGTTGATGAATCCCATTCGGAGGGTAAAGAACAATGCCCCGAACACCAACCAGATTACAATAAAAGGAATCCCTTTGATAATTGGGTCGCCATTGGGATGCAACATTGGGATGGGTTCGTCATACTCGATTTCAGCAAAATAATGCGCTCCCTGCTCTATAACATGCTCCGGGTTCTGGGAGTTATAGATTACTCCCCCTTGTTTCACCTTTTGCAAGAGTTTTCCTTTGGCGTTGGATTGTATGGTTATCTCACCTCGTTTGTCACTGGATATAATGGCAATATCCTCGCCTTTGGCAACACTTGCCTTTTCTTCTTTGAGCCATTCCTTAAGTACAAATTTGTCCTGGGTTTCATTGCTCCAATCCGGGATACCAATCAGTTTTACATCGGCGTAGGCCACAGGATCGTATATTCCAATGGCGGCAAAGGGGTCCCAAAAAAGAACAGACCCCAAAGCACTTACTGCCGGGGTCATGGTTCCGTTGAAAACTTCAGTGATCGATTCTGTCTCAATTTCAAACTCCTTTGTAACGGAATTGCCTGCAGCATCTGTTACAACTACACTATATGGTATTCCTTCCACCAGCCCTTGCGCCCTTTTTGATGTGAGCGGCGTATTCTGGTTGCTCCATTTATAGGTATAGGGTTCGACCCCACCATCAACTTCAAGTTCTATGACCCCATTATTTATGTTATCGGAGACGTTATAAGTTTTGCCCACTACGGTCAATTCTTGTGAAAAACCTGTGGTTAGTGCAAAAAATGCCAATAGAGTAATAAAATACTTCATATATTGAAATTAGTTAGTTTTTGGTACGGTAAAGGCAGCAATATCTAAAAAAAATTCAACGCTATCAAATTTTATGTTTTTTTAACTAACCTATCTGGAACATTTGATTTAATTTACGTATTTGCTCCGGTCTTCCCAAAACAATCACCTTACTTTTTGGCTGTAATGCCATATCTGCCTCTGGATTGATGATATATTTTCCGTTCGGGTCTATGTAACCTATAATTGTACAGCCCGTTTTTCTTCGCAAGTCCAAATCCCTAAGGGAGCTACAGTCCATTTGACTGGTGAAGTCCTCGATTTCAACCTCTTCTAAATTTGTAGTATGTTCCCCTTCAATGGAGAGTTGATCTAAAAATGTGATCAAGTCGGGCATTACTACTAAAGAAGCCATATGGTCCCCACCAATTTTATCGGGCATAATTACTTTGTTCGCCCCAGCAAATTCCAGTTTTTTTATAGAAGTGACCTGAGACGCCCTACTTATTATGAACAGATTCTTGTTGAGCTGCCTTGCGGACAGTACTATAAAAAGGTTGGCCGCATCGTCGGGCACGGCGGTGATTAAATACTGTGCGCGATCGATACCGGCTTGCAGCAGCACCTCGTCCTCATTGGCATCGCCCTCCACAAACAACACATCATCTTCGTGCCTTTCAATGATCTCCTTATCTTTTTCAATAACAACAAAAGGCTTTTTGTAGGCAATCAGTTTTTCGGCGGCCTGCATGCCGTTTCTACCAAAACCGCAAACCACAACATGGTTTGAAAGACTATCTACTTGCTTCTTCACTTTTCTCTTTTTTAGTAGTTCCAGCGAATTCCTTCCCAAGATATACTCCGAAACCACAGAAATGGCAAAACCGAATATAAAAACACTGGTGACGATTAAAAATACGGTAAAAATCTTTGCATTGGCATCCAACGGCCTCACCTCCGAAAAGCCTACGGTAGTTACCGTAATAATGGTCATGTAAATGGCCTCTATCCAAGTAAAATCGGACAGCATTTTATAACCGAACACCCCAAACAAGAGCACCACAACCATTAAGGAAAGTGCCAATACTATTTTGGAGCGCATCAGTCTAATCATGATCAGAGGTCAAATACAGAGGTTCTTTTTGTATAGATCAGGTCCTTGATCCGAAGCCAGAATGCAATAAAAAGGTATAGGGCAAAACCAAAACCCAGGGTAACAAAGGTTAAATAGATAAAGCTTGTGCGCACCACACGGGCCCGAATGCCAAGCCGTTCCGCTATGCGCCGACAGACCTCAAAGCCTCTTTTTTGAAAGTAGTAAAGGGTATTGTAGAACAAAGACATGGCTAAAATTATGTATTTCTATTCAATAATTGTGTACCAATGGCGCATTGTATGCATTTATTTTTGGAGCAGTAATTAGTATAGAGCTCCAACTTTGCTTGACTTTCCAAAGCATTTTGTGTTGTTGGGCCTATTTTATCAAAATTTTTATGATGGAATTGTCTTCCCTGTCCAATTGCGAAACCCTAATAGTGGGAAAATTCAGTGGCCACAAGCCAAAAAACTCAGGTTTTGATAGATTCTCGGTCAAACCAAACTTACTGCACAAGTAGTTATATTCTTTTTTGAGTTGGAGACAATAGGAGTCCGAACAATCGTCAATATTCAAAAGTTCAAAAGCTGATTGGAAACATATTGTTGCACTTCCAAGGTGGGAATTTGGGAACCATCTTTTCTAAAAACAGCAATGTCATCCTCCCAAAACAACATGGAGAATGACATTGTCGTAATTTTCATCCGTTTTATGATGATGCACATACCAATCGGAAGATTTCAAGTGCATCTCCACATTACCGGCCCATAGCTGACCGTCGATTTCTGCCTTGGCATTAAAAAAACGGGGTCTGCATACCTGTTTTGGATTCCCGTGGCCTTGATTGCGATGGCTTCGCCCTTACCGGCACACAGCTGTTTTGTTGGAAGCTTGTTGTGCTTCCAAATAAAATAAAGTAGGTCTTCTCGCATTGATTTGGGATAAATGGAGGCTTATTCTGCTACTTCGCCTTCCCACTCCATAAAGCCACCTTCCAAATTATATGCATTCTCGATCCCGATACTGTTCATTATGGCGCAGGCTTGTCCGCTACGGTTTCCTGATCGGCAGTAGACATAAAAGTTTTTGGACTTGTCCAGTTTTTCCACCTCGTCCAAAAATTCTTGACCCAAATAAATATCGATGTTCGTTGCTCCGGGAATGTATCCTTCTTCCACTTCTTCGGGGGTACGTACATCCAAAATAAAGGCGTTGTCATCATTTTCCAATTGCTCCGCCCATTCTTCTTGTGATAGATCTGACATTTTTTTCAATTTAAATTGGTACAAAAATAAAAATCCGAAGCATTACTCCGGATTTCTGGTTGTTTTATTTTTATCGTGGCTTATCTTATACCACATCCAATGGCTTTTGTCGTTGTAGGATTGATTTCATTACCTTCCAACATGGCGTCCACAGCATTTTCTACAAATTTTTCATCTACTTGCGAGGCATCTTGGTAATTATCATCAATGGCTCCAATATATTTTACCATATTTCCTGAATCTACTTTTTCCAACAAAAAAACGTGTGGGGTTCGAGTTGCTCCGTATTGGGGATATACTTTTTGCCCTTCATCGAACAAATAAGGAAAAGTGAAGCCTTTTTCGCCTGCGCGCTCTTTCATTTTAGCAAAACTGTCGCCGGGTTTGGCACTTGGGTTGTTCGGGTTAATGGCAATTACGGGTACCCCTTGGGGTTTATATTTGGTATCCAATGCTATTATCCTGTCCTCGTAAGCTTGCGCATACGGGCAGGTATTACAGGTAAAGATCACCAAAAAGCCTTTGGCCTTATCAAAATCTGACAAGGACACCATGGTTCCGTCCACGTTTTTCAAGGAGAAATCGGCAGCCATATCCCCAACTTCATAACCATTGTCCAAATTATGCTCGGTCGCGGCCTTGAATCCCATGGCAAAGGCCGCTACAAAAATCAACGCCAATGCCGACCATCCTAAAATCTTTGTTTTTTTCATAGTCGATTAGTTTATGAATGTATTCAACTCTTCGTTCAGCTCTTCGTACGTGAAACCACGTTCGTAAAAAGTTCGTTTGTCCTTATTATATATTAAGGTAGCAGGAATACCTCCGCCCCACTCTTCGGAAACTTTTGGAATCCAATCATTTTGTTTTGGGTCATCAAGTATTACCACTTCCGATTGGATTCCTTTATTTTCCACATAAGGCTCCAAGCGACTCTTCCACATATTGGGCATATCCAAATTTACCAATATCACTTTTACATTATTGTCCTTTTGCTCAGCATGCACCCTTTCAAAATAGGGCATTTCTTTAATACAAGGCTTACACCATGTGGCCCAAAAATTAATTATGTAGGTTTTATCATCTTTCTTGTGCAACAAAGGCTCAAGCTCTTTAAAGTCATAAACAGGGAACTTAACGGCTGCGGTCGCAATATCTTCTTGCGCAACAGTTACTGTATCAGCTTTTTCTGCCACTTCTGTATCTTTCTTTTTCTTTTCGGTACATCCAAAAAAAATAAAAACCATCAACCCTAAAGCAAATAACCTATTCATTATGTGAATTTTACATATTTAAAAATACACACTGTAAATGCATTTTTTTATTCTTTAACAAAAATTTATCGGTATAATATTTGGTTCATCACCAAAAATCGATATACATTTGTATATACAAATATTGTTTATACATGAATGTGGAAGAAATTATTAAGACAACCCAAAAATTGTCCTTGGAAACCAAGACCATTATCCACATGACATTGGTTCATAACAAGAGTAATGAAGCCTTTGCCTCTGCACTGAAGCCCTTCGAGATTTCCATGCAACAATTTAATGTTCTTAGAATATTGAGAGGACAGAAAGACAAACCAGCCAACCTGTCCACTTTAAACGAGCGTATGGTAACCAAAATGAGCAATACCACTCGTTTGGTAGACAAATTGATCACCAAGGGATTTGTAAACCGATCGGTGTGCCCTTCAAACAGACGAAAAGTTGAAATTACCATAACAGCATCGGGGTTGGAGGCACTTTCTAAAATGGACAAGGCCGTCTCGGAAGCAGAAAATGATATTGTAAAAAACCTCAACAAAGAAGATTTGGAACAATTAAATCAACTATTAGATAAATTTTAGATATAATGAGCAACATTTTAGAACATAGAACATGGCGTTATGCCACCAAAAAATTCGATACCACAAAAAAGGTATCGGACGAAGATCTGGAAACCCTTTTGGAAGCTACACGATTAAGTGCTTCCTCCTATGGATTGCAACCCTACCATGTTATTGTGGTATCTGACCAAAAAGTCAAGGAACAATTGAAACCTGCTTCGTGGAATCAATCACAGATTACAGATGCATCTCACATTATCGTATTTGCTAATGCCACTGAGTTCGGGGAGGAATTGGTCGACGACTATTTGGCCAATGTGAGTGAAACCAGAAATATCCCCGAGGAAGGATTAAAAGGATATTCCGACTTTATGAAATCCAAATTGATAGATCTTCCAACAGAAACTAAAAGCAATTGGACCGCTAGACAGGCATATATTGCTTTCGGCAATTTGATGCAGGCCGCGGCGGAATTAAAGATCGACACCTGCCCCATGGAAGGTTTTGAATCTGACAAATACAATGAGATTTTAGGACTAGAGGATAAAAACCTCAACGCAGCAGTTGTTTTGGCCGTGGGTTATCGTTCCGCAGAAGATGAAACACAACATTTGCCCAAAGTGAGAAAATCCAAAGAAGAATTATTTACGCTTATATAAATTTTAACCCTTAACAATTAAAACAGAAATTTAACACAATCATGAAAAAGACAATTTTAAGTTTAACATTGGTCACCCTATTTAGTGCCTCTGCCATTGCCAACCCAATCGAAAAAGAAACCAAAGAAGTAAAAACTTCTGAAAGCACCGTAATCTGGAAAGGTTATAAAGTAGGTGGTTCCCACAATGGAACCATCAGCCTTGAATCTGGTACTCTGGAATTTGACGGTGAAAAATTGGTTGGTGGTAACTTTGTAGTGGATATGTCAAGTATCAACACCCAAGATTTGGAAGGTGAGTACAAAGACAAATTGGATGGGCACCTTAAGTCCGACGACTTTTTCGGTACTGCCGACCACCCGACCGCCTCATTGGTTTTCACTAAGGTGAAATCAACAGGGAAAAATTCATACGAGGTAAAAGGAGACCTTACCATTAAAGGTACTACCGAGCCCATAACTTTCGATGTTTCCGTTTATGGGGACAAAGCAACTGCTACGTTGAAAGTGGACAGAACCAAGTACGATGTAAAATACGGATCTGGGATTATTGGTACCGCCAAGGACAAATTGATATATGATGAATTTGATTTGGTAGTTGACCTACAGATGTAATCAACACCAGTTTAGTGTGTGAAAATCCCGTCCTAGAAATTCTTGGACGGGATTTTCTATTTTAAACAAAACATTGTTGTCCCGTTAAAAATTCCTCCCTATATTTGAACCAATGATTAACGGAACAGTAAATATCTGGTGGTGGACAAACTTACGTCGAATGTCGTGAGCTAAGTCCCCATTATTATCATATAAGAGGCTTGTCATCGCGACAAGCCTTTTTCATTTTATAGAGCTAATATGAAATACGAATTAAAAACACATTACAAAAAAATTCTCGCGGACACCATTACGCCCGTGAGCGTTTACCTAAAAATCAGGGACAAATTCCCCAACAGCATCCTTTTGGAAAGTAGCGACTACCATGCCAACGACAACAGTTTTTCGTACATCTGCTGCAATCCCATTGCCTCCATTAAAGTAGCTAACGAAATTATTTCCCAAGAGTTTCCTGATGGCACAAAAGAAGTTACCAAAATTACACCTGACACCGATGTAACAGAAGTAATCCACAACTTTAGCAAGCAATTTAAAACGTCGCAAAACGGTTTTAAATTTATTTACAACGGACTGTTCGGGTATATGGCCTACGATGCCGTCCGCTATTTTGAGGATGTAGCAATATCCAAAAAGGATGATTCTGCCAATATTCCCGATATTTACTATGCGGTGTACCAGAACATCATTGCCATCAATCATTTTAAGAATGAAGCCTATTTGTTCGCGCATTGTTACAACTCAGAAAGCAATGTGGATGAAATGGAGCAGCTTTTTAATGTACGCACCTTTTCATCATACAATTTCAACAAGGAAGGAGCACCAGAATCCAACCTTAAAGATGAAGATTACAAGGAACAAGTGGAGTTGGCCAAAAAGCATTGTCAGCGAGGTGATGTTTTCCAGTTGGTACTTTCCAGAAGATTCAAACAAAAATTCAAGGGAGATGAATTCAATGTTTATAGAGCACTGCGTTCCATAAATCCATCCCCATACCTATTCTATTTTGATTACGGTGACTTTAAAATATTCGGTAGTTCTCCGGAAGCGCAGCTTATCGTAAAAGAAGGCAAAGCCGAGATACACCCCATTGCCGGGACCTATAAACGTACCGGCAACGATGAAAAAGATGCTGAACTGGCAAAAAAATTGGCACAGGACGAAAAAGAAAACAGCGAGCACGTAATGTTGGTGGATTTGGCTCGAAACGACCTCAGCCGCAACGGAAATACCGTAAAAGTGGAAACTTATCGAGAAGTACAGTATTTCTCCCACGTCATCCATTTGGTGTCCAAAGTAACCGGGCAAAAGAAAAAGAACAGCACCACCATGAAGGTAGTCGCCGACACCTTCCCGGCAGGAACATTGAGTGGAGCGCCAAAACATATGGCCATGCAGCTCATTGAAAAATACGAAAAAACGGGTCGTTCTTATTATGGTGGGGCCATCGGGTTTATGGATTTTGAAGGCAATTTTAACCACGCCATTATGATCCGAACCTTTTTGAGCAAGGATCACGAACTGTATTACCAAGCTGGAGCAGGTTTGGTAGCTGCCTCCAACCCGGACGATGAACTCCAAGAAACCTACAATAAATTGGGCGCATTGACCAAAGCGCTGGAAATTGCCGAAACAATCTAAGCATGGAAAGAAAGATTTTAATGATAGACAATTACGATAGCTTCACCTACAACTTGGTGCACTATCTGGAGGATTTGGATTGCGAGGTTACCGTAAAACGGAACGACCAACTTACTTTGGACGAAGTAGAACCCTTTGACTATGTGGTTTTGTCTCCTGGACCAGGAATTCCCGATGAAGCAGGACTTTTGAAGGAAATTATAAAAACCTACGCCCCCACCAAACGTATTTTTGGGGTTTGCTTGGGGCTGCAAGCCATAGGCGAAGTGTTCGGAGGCACATTGGTGAACTTGGACCAAGTTTATCACGGAGTGGATACCACCATAACCGTCACTAAAGACGACCCTATTTACAAGGACATGCCAAAAACGCTTCAAGTGGGAAGGTATCATTCTTGGGTAGTTGATACTGATTTGCCGGAGGTATTGGAGACCACTGCGGTGGACGGGAACGGACAAATTATGTCCCTTCGACATAAAGAATACAAGGTGACCGCTGTACAGTTTCATCCAGAATCGGTTTTAACACCCGAAGGAAAACAAATGCTAAAAAATTGGTTGGAAAGCTAGGGATATGTCATTCCTGCAAAAAACAGGAATCCAAAACAAAAATGAAACTGGTTCCCAAATTAAATGCGGAATGACAGACCGAGCAAAAACGAGTGTCTTTCCCACGAAAGTGGGAATCCAAAATAATAACAAATAGATTCCTGCTGGAGTTTGTGCCGAGCAAGGCCGACGTGCAGGATTGACAAAGAAGAACAATGAAAGAGACATTAAATAAACTCATCAATCACGAAATTCTCCCCAAGGAAGAAGCCAAGCAGGTTTTGGTAAACATTGCCAAAGGAGAATACAACACCTCACAAATTGCGGCTTTCCTCACCGTGTACATGATGCGGAGCGTGACCATTGAAGAACTGGAAGGCTTTCGCGATGCCCTTTTGGAACTTTGCTTGGCCGTTGACCTTGCTGAATACGACCCAATCGACCTGTGCGGAACGGGCGGTGACGGCAAGGATACTTTCAACATTTCCACTTTGGCCTCTTTTGTGACAGCCGGAGCTGGAATTCATGTGACCAAACACGGAAATTACGGGGTTTCCTCCAAATGTGGTAGTAGCAATGTAATGGAATTCTTGGGCATCAAATTCAGTAATAAGGCTGATTTTCTAAAGAAAACCATCGAGGAAGCTGGTATTTGTGTATTGCACGCCCCACTCTTCCACCCCGCCATGAAAAATGTGGCTCCCATCCGAAGGGAGTTGGCGGTGAAAACATTTTTCAATATGTTGGGACCTATGGTAAACCCTGCATTTCCAAAAAATCAAATGGTAGGAGTATTTAATCTGGAATTGGCCAGAATGTATGGATACCTCTATCAAAACACAGATAAAAAGTTCACCATCTTAAATGCGTTGGATGGGTATGATGAAATCTCGTTGACGGGTGACACCAAGACCATTTCCAACAATACCGAAGCCATATTGAAGCCTACTGATTTTGGAGTGGATAAAGTTTCACAACAAGATATTGTCGGTGGTGAAGATGTGGCCGATTCGGCTCAGATATTCATGAATATTTTGCAAGGAAAAGGCACCGATGCCCAAAATAACGTGGTTTGCGCCAATGCAGGGGTAGCCATTGCCACCGTGAAGGGCATTACCCCAAAAGAAGGTTTTGAAAAAGCAAAGGAATCGTTGCTTAGTGGCAAAGGTTTACAAGCTTTAAAAAAAATACAGGAATTGAGTAAAAAGTAAAAACAAGCTAATTGTCGTTCCTGTGAAAGGAGGAGTCAATAAAAAAATAGATCCCGCATCAGGTGTGGGATAACAAAAACAACATGAACATACTAGACAAAATAGTAGCCGATAAACGCCAAGAAGTCGATTTAAAAAAATCGCTGATCACCCTGACCCAATTGGAGGCCTCGGTAATGATGGAGCGCACCTCCGTCTCCTTGGCAGAAGTATTGCGTAAGAGCAACTCGGGCATTATAGCCGAACACAAACGCCGTTCCCCTTCCAAATCCGTTATCAACCAAAATTTGAGCGTACAGGACGTAACCAAAGGGTATACCGATGCAGGGGCCTGTGGCATGTCCGTACTTACCGATGGCAAATACTTTGGAGGCTCGTTGGATGATCTGGTTCTGGCAAGGGCATCCACCAACATTCCCATTTTGCGAAAAGAGTTCATCATAGATGAATATCAAATCGTGGAAGCCAAAGCTTACGGTGCAGACGTAATTTTGTTGATTGCTGCTATTTTATCCAAAGAAGAAATAAAAACCTTGTCCAAATTGGCCAAAGATCTAGGACTGGATGTATTGCTTGAAGTACACAACGAAGAAGAACTTGAAAAGTCCCTAATGCCTAGTTTGGACATCTTGGGAGTAAACAACCGCAACCTCAAAACTTTTGAAGTTGATTTGGACATCAGCAAATCATTGTCGATTAAAATACCTGATGATTTTGTGAAAGTCTCCGAGAGCGGCATTAGTTCGGTTGAGGCCATTCGGGATTTAAAAGCGTTTGGCTATAAAGGCTTTTTGATCGGGGAAAATTTTATGAAGACGGACAATCCGGGTGAAAATGCAAAAAAATTTATTGATAAGATAATCGTATAAACGATATTTCGACGACGACCAATCTGATAGTTCGAAAGAGCAAAGAACAGCACTATGAAACTAAAAATCTGCGGCATGAACCACAATCCAACCGAGGCGGCAAAATTGCTGCCCGATTATTTGGGGTTTATTTTCTGGGAGCCATCCTCTCGATATTTTTCGGGAGAAATGCCAGTATTGCCCAGTTCCATTAAAAAAGTGGGCGTTTTTGTGGATGCGCCTTTGGAAGAGGTTTTGGAAAGAGTAAAGAAGTATGAATTGAATGCTGTGCAACTCCACGGGAAGGAAAGTGCCGAGTATTGCAAAGCATTAAAAGACAGCTTTCTGTCATTTCGAGCGCAGTCGAGAAATCAAAAGGAATCAAACGAAAATGTGGTCTCGACTGCGCTAGACCTGACAAAGCTGAAGATTATTAAAGTATTCTCCATCAAGGATGATTTTGATTTTGATCTATTGAAAGATTATGAAGAGGATTGCGATTATTTTCTTTTTGACACCAAAGGAAAGCTTCCGGGCGGCAATGGCTATGCGTTTGACTGGTCGGTTTTGGAAAACTACCCATCCAACAAACCCTACTTTTTAAGTGGTGGCATTGGATTGGATTCCAAAGAAAAATTACAAGAGTTTTTAAACAGTCCAGCTTCCAAAAACTGTTTCGCCATTGATGTGAACAGCAAATTTGAACGAGCACCCGGATTAAAAAATATAGAAGACTTAAAAATATTCATTGAATCGCTAGAGAGCGGTCGCAACTAAAAAAATAAATCTATGAAGAGTTATCATGCTGATGAACGGGGATATTACGGAGAGTTTGGGGGAGCATTTATCCCCGAAATGTTATATCCCAATTGCGAGGAGCTAAGACAAAACTACCTTAGCATCATGGAAGAACCTTCGTTCAAGGAAGAGTTTCACCAATTGCTAAAAGATTATGTGGGCAGGCCTACACCACTTTATTTCGCCAACCGTCTATCCGAAAAATATAACACGAAAATCTATCTGAAACGGGAAGATTTGTGCCATACCGGAGCCCATAAAGTCAACAACACCATTGGCCAGATTCTGATGGCCAAAAAATTAGGCAAAAACCGAATTATTGCTGAAACAGGTGCTGGACAACATGGTGTGGCAACAGCTACCGTTTGTGCCCTTATGGGGATTGAGTGCATTGTATACATGGGTGAGATTGATATTGCCCGCCAAGCCCCGAACGTGGCACGAATGAAAATGTTGGGGGCCGAGGTTAGACCGGCCACATCGGGCAGTAAAACCTTAAAAGATGCCACCAACGAAGCGATTCGCGACTGGATCAACAATCCCGTGGACACGCATTACATTATTGGTTCCGTAGTAGGGCCTCACCCCTATCCTGACATGGTGTCCCGCTTTCAATCCGTGATTTCCGAAGAAATCAAAAATCAACTTCGGGAAAAAGAAGGTCGCGAAAAACCTGATTATGTGGTAGCCTGTGTAGGTGGTGGAAGTAATGCTGCGGGTGCGTTCTACCATTATCTGGATACTCCGGACGTAGGTATTATTGCCGTGGAAGCTGCAGGAAAAGGCATTGATTCTGGTGAAAGTGCTGCCACTTCCGCTTTGGGCAAAGTAGGCATTATCCATGGTAGTAAAACCTTGTTGATGCAGACCCAAGATGGGCAGATTACAGAACCCTACTCCATTTCGGCAGGATTGGATTACCCGGGTGTTGGGCCCATGCATGCACATTTGTACGCGTCTGGCAGGGGTGAATTTATTTCCATTACCGATGATGATGCTATGAAGGCCGGCTTGGAGCTTTGTAAACTAGAGGGTATCATACCAGCAATAGAAACTTCCCATGCTCTCGCCATTTTTGAAGAAAGGAAGTTTAATCCAGATGATGTGGTGGTGGTCAACCTATCCGGGCGTGGCGACAAAGATTTGCAGAACTATATTGATTATTTTAAGTTATAATTTAATGTCCATTCCTGCGAAAGCAGGAATCCAATGAAAAATTAAAATGAACAGGATCAAACAAAAACTACAAGAGGACAAAAAAATTCTCTCCATATACTTTTCGGCAGGTTATCCCAATTTGAACGATACCGTAAAAATCATCGAAGATTTAGAAAAAAGCGGGGTCGACCTCATCGAAATAGGACTGCCGTTCAGTGACCCTTTGGCCGATGGACCGACCATACAAGAAAGTTCCACAACTGCCCTTAAAAATGGAATGAACACGGTATTACTCTTTGAACAACTGGAAGATATCCGCAAATCGGTCAACATTCCTTTGATCCTAATGGGTTATTTCAACCCCGTGCTTCAATATGGCGTGGAGGAATTCTGCGCTAAATGTGAAGAAATTGGTATTGATGGACTCATTCTGCCCGATCTGCCCTTGGATGAATATCAAGAGGAATACGAAGCCATTTTCAAAAAACATGGACTGATCAACGTCTTTTTAATCACCCCGCAAACGAGCGACGAGCGTATCAAAGCTATTGATGATGCCTCCGAAGGTTTTATTTATATGGTAAGTTCTGCGAGCACCACCGGTGCCAAACAAGGTTTTGGAGCGGAACAATCAGCCTATTTTGAGCGTATTGCCAATATGCAGTTGAAAAACCCTCAAATTGTTGGGTTTGGCATTAGCAATGCCGAAACTTTTGAGCAAGCGACTAAAAAAACCAAAGGAGCTATCATTGGTTCGGCTTTCATCAAACATATAACAGCAAATGGAGTGGATGGTATTAGTGACTTTGTGAAGCAAATTCGTTAAATTTCAGCTTTTAAAATCAACGCTGATCTGTCTCATGAAAAAAATACTATCCCTAGTTTGCCTATCACTTACTTTTTCCCTTTTCGCGCAGGATGATGTAGCCGTAAAATCGCAAGTGGCCGATGCCATTAACGAAATTCGGGAATTTATCGCCATTCCCAACGACGCTTTGGATGCTGCTGATATAGACCGCAACATCATGTGGTTGAAGCGTAAATTTGGTGATAGAGGCTTCAATACTGCCGTTTTGGACACAGAAGGGCTTCCCCTGTTTTTTGCGGCCACGCCAGTGAGCGGTGAAAAACCCACCATACTCATTTACATGCATTTTGATGGGCAATCCGTAGACCCATCCAAATGGGACCAACCCAATCCCTATCAAGTGGTTTTAAAAAAGCCCAGCGATGATACTTTTGAAACGGTTTCTTTTGATGAACTGGGGGATGACATTAATTACAACTGGCGCTTGTTCGGACGGTCAACTTCTGATGATAAATCGCCTATTGTGATGCTCTTGAACGCTATGGATTTATTAAAGAAAGATGGCAAAGAAATTCCTTTTAACATAAAAGTGATTTTGGACAGTGAAGAGGAAAAGAGCAGCAAACCCTTGCCAGCTGCCGTTAAGCAGTACCGCGAACTATTGGAATCCGATTTTTTGATGATCGTGGACGGACCTGTTCATGCTTCGGAAAACCCAACGGTGGTTTATGGATGTCGAGGCATCACCACCTTGACACTTACCACCTATGGCCCCATTAAACCTCAACACAGTGGACATTACGGCAATTATGCACCAAACCCCGGGTTTCAGTTGGCACAGTTGCTGGCTACCATGAAAGATACCGAAGGTAGGGTGACCATTCCCGGCTATTACGATGGTATTTCCATTGACGGAAAAACCGATTCCATACTAAAAAGTGTTCCTGATAGTGACGAGGCGATTGCTGAAAAACTTCAGTTTAAAACTGCCGAAAAAGTGGGCGGTTATTATCAAGAGGCTTTACAATACCCATCCTTGAACATTCGTGGATTGGGCTCGGGCTGGGTTGGTAACAAAGCACGGACCATTGTTCCCGAAAGTGCTATCGCTGAACTGGATTTGAGATTGGTAGTAGAGAGTGATGGAAACCGTCTTAAAAACTTGGTAAAGGACCATATCACCAAGCAGGGATACATAGTATTGAATCATATTCCTTCCAAAGAAGAGCGTATGCAGTTTGATAAAATTGTAACCGTGGAAGAAGGTAGCGTTACAGATGCCTTCCGAACCGATTTGGACAATCCTTATGGTAAATTTATTGTGAACACCTTGAATCAAAGTTTTGGTAAAGAAGTGATTCAGATACGCACTATGGGCGGTACAGTACCGATTTCACCATTTATCAATGAATTGAAGATTCCCGCGTTTATAGTTCCCGTTGTAAACCCCGATAACAACCAGCACAGCCCCAACGAGAACATCAAAATTGGGCAGTTGGCCTATGGCATTAAGGCGTTTTATGGGATTCTTTCTTCTGAAATGAATTAAAAAAACTCCCGATACTGCATCACCCTAAAATCAAGGGTATTGAAATCAGGATTTTTGTTTTTTAACTCTTTGTAGGCCTGTAAACTTCCAACAGCACGATTGGCAGCTCCCGAAGGCGCCGTCAATGAAACGGTTTTGACCGTCCTCGACTGCGCTCGAACTGACATTGGACTTAAATCAAAAGGCAATTCCAAATGATGGATTCGGGGTACTTCATTGGAGACAACTTTTAATTTTAGACCATATTCCTTTAACTGTCTGCGAAAGAAATATTCCGGGCCATTTTTGCTGTTACCGCCCATGAATAAAACGGTTTGGATGTTGGGATGTGCTTGCAAATAACCGACCAAATCACGAAGTTCCACATTTTGCATCCCCAAATCGGAGGCATCAATTTTTTCGCGTTCTGCACTTTCCACAATATCGCAGACTCCAATTTTGTTCTTGATCAAAAAATGCTTGCGTTGCATAACCGCTTCATTTGTGGTTTCATATTTCAGCCCCAAATCGAAGATTCTATCTAAAATGGGCCAAAGTTGTCCATTGCAACTGCCATAACAGAAATCAACATCTTGTGGCTTCAGCGCTCTTGTTGTAAAACGGGGTGGCGGCAAAGTGCCCACAATCAATTTAGTGGCTTCGGACAACAAAAAGGGTTCGTAGGGATGGATGTGTTTAAAAAGTTGCGAACTCAAAATTGAAAATATTCCGTGTTTGGGTAAAAATAAACAATCAGTATGATGCTTTTAAATTTTGCACCATACTGGTTGCCATTATTAGATTCGAGAAGAAATCAGGGACTAAGCCGAGTTCCTACTTGCATTGATGTTTCCGTAGAGGGAACGGGTCACGATTTTCTCATACAGTTCTTTGTATTCTGAATTTTGGGTGATATGGTACAGGGCATTTTGCTGAATCACCAACAATGGTAATACAATTTTTTCCCTGATTTTTACCGATTCCCTCGAAACGGCTTCATCTTCCATCAGAATTTTTAGACCAGAAATCTGTAACAACATTTTTTTGGACAATTGGAATTCATCGTAAAGGATATTCCAGAAATCGCCAAACTCGGGGTCATCTTTCATATAACTGGTCAAATCAAAGTTGGTTTTGGCCAAGGACATCATACTGTTTAGCATTAACGCTTTAAAAAAAGGTACTTCTTTGTAGAGCTTTTTCACCTCGTTCAATCGTCCTTCCTCTTTTAACTGCATTATGGCGGAACCCAAACCAAAATAACCAGGGACATTCTGTTTTAACTGGCTCCAAGAACCTACAAATGAAATGGCTCTAAGATCGGACAAAGTCAGTTGCTTTTTGTTGCCCCGTTTCCCCGGTCTACTGCCAATATTGGCCTTGGTGTAATATTTTAGCGTACTCCTGTTTTCCAAATACGGAATAAATTTATCGTGCTGCTTTAACGCATCATACTTTGTAAAACTTAGTTCGGAAAGTTCTTCAATAAGTTTACGTTGCGCTGCAGAAATCGTGTGTTCCTTGCCAAAAAGGTTATTGCTGAGCCCCGCGGTAAGCAACTGTTCGGAATTGTGAATAAACTGCTCCTTGGTTCCGTAGGTACTGGTAATGGTCTGCCCTTGAATGGTAAGCTGAATCTCGTGATTGGCCACATCCTTGGTCTGGGCCGCGTAGAACCTATGGGTCTTACCTCCACCCCTTGCCGGTGGACCTCCCCTACCATCAAAGAAAATGGCACTGATCCCATTTTTCTTGCAGACCTTGCTCAGGGTTTCTTTGGTCTTCAAAATGGACCAGTTGGCTTTTAAATACCCTCCATCTTTGGTGCCATCGGAAAAGCCGAGCATTATGGTATGAATATCTCTTCTTCGCTCCAAGTGCTGTCTGTATTGTGGTATATCAAACAGGGTTTGCATGACTTCTTCGGAAGCATCCATACCGTTCATGGTCTCGAACAATGGAACAATATCAAAAGTGATTTCCTTCTCGTCCCAACCGCACCATCTGAACAATCCAAATACAAACAACACGGAAAAAATATCTTCTGAATTACTGATGATGTAGCGGTTACATCCGTCTTCACCGTTTTTGTCCTGAATTGCTTTTAAATTTTGAATGTTGAGAATGGTATCTTTTACAATGTCATCATCAAAATCCTTCGGATCAAGTTTGTAATCGCCTTGGAGCAATAAATCCACCAACTCCTTTTCCTTGAGTTCTTCCAAACTTTCCTTGATGGCTCCTTGCTTTTTAAGCACGGTTTCCACCACCAATTTGTGTTTGCTGTGATCTTGACGGATGTCCAAGGTTGCAAAATGTGTTTTAAAAATGTGGACCTTATCTATAAACTGATCCAACTCATCCAAATATAAGCTATGATAATGTTCGATCAACTCTTCTCTCACCGCACCTAAATGCTCAATAATGCCTTCGTAGGAAATTGGCGCACTGGGATCGAACATGGCCTGGTACATTTTACCGCTCAACGCATTAAGGTGACCTTGCATGCCTTTAAAGGTCAATTTCTTGCGAAGATCCTTCAATTCGTTGTAGTAGCACTTCATTAGGGTGAGCCTGAGTTCGTCGGCCACTTGTTTGGTAATATCGGCCGTTACAAATGGGTTTCCATCTCGGTCACCCCCTGGCCAAAAACCAAGCTTCATAAGGTTGTAGTTCTCAAACTTTTCATCCTTAATGTTGCTTTTTACATATTGATAAAGTTCTCCAACTGCATCATAATAGGTGTTACGAAGAATGTAGATGATATTTTTTGCCTCATCCAAGGGCGTAGGTTTTTTTGCATTGATCAAAGAGGTTAAACCCAATTGTTGAAGGGTCACATCAATATCATGGATTCTATCTTCATCAATCAGCGAGCGTAGCTCTGCGATGATATCCAAAACAGCTGGGGTGTAAAACTGTGTGGGGTGCGCCGTTAAAACAATACGCGCACTAAAGGTTGATAATTTTTTGGAGACCTTGTCCCAGTTTTTGGTACGGTTTACCAACTCAAAATAATCCTTGATGGTCAACGAACTACTGTACTCCTGAAGTTTGGGAAATGCGGAATCTTCCACACTATCGTACAACACCACTTGGCGCTCTACATATTGTACAATTCTGAACATAAAATCCAATCGTTCCCGTTCGTCCTGAATATCCACAAAATTGGAGAAAAAGACCTCCAGAATCTCTTGGGGTTCTTTTCCTGCCTTTAGACCTTTCTCGCACTGATCGAGCAAAAGCGGGATAAGAATCCCCACATTTTCCACATTCTTATAGGGCAAGCTTAGGAAAAGGCTGTTATAGATATTGAACTTATTGGTTACCGATTTTTTAAACTCTTCTAACCGTTTAGTCTGCTGCATGAATTTGGTTTATGTTAGTGTTAAAAATAGACAAACACCCAAAGGTCGTGAATAAAGTGTAACCTCTGGGTTAAATTTAAGTGTATCACAATTTAAGGCATGTGCACTTCTATCGTAACAACACGCCTTTAATCGACCTTAACTTAAAGATTACTTCGGATTTTACCAAAGTTTTTTATCGGATGAACACGGGTTCGTTTTTCTTTACCGTATGTTCCTCGCTATAAAGATAGCCATCGTAGTCAAAATTCTTGATATCGTCCAGCGTTTCGGCTTCTGTGTCCAAGATGTAACGAACCATGGAACCACGCGCTTTTTTGGCGAAAAAACTTATGACTTTCAGTTTATCGTTTTTCCAATCTTTAAAGACCGGTGCAATCACGGGAACCTTGAGGTTCTTATCGTCCACAGCGCTGAAGTATTCGTTGCTCGCTAAATTCACGAACAATTCGTCCTCCTCTAGTTCGTTGTTCAAGGATTCCGTAATCTGATCTTTCCAAAACTCGTACAGGTTCTTTTTACGACCCACTTTCAGTTGCGTTCCCATTTCCAATCGGTAGGGCTGCATCAAATCCAATGGCTTTAAAACACCATACAAACCGGACAAAATTCGCAACGTATCCTGCAAGCGGTCCAGTTTATCTTCTGGGATAGTATAAGCATCCAAGCCTTGATAGACATCGCCATTGAATGCATACACAGCAGGTCTCGCATTGTCAGCGGTAAAAGGAAGTTTAAATTTTTGGTTGCGCTCCCAGCTTAAATCCGCTAGCTTATCGGAAATGGACATCAGTTCCGACAAAGCCTTTGGTTTTTTCTTTTTTAAGACGGAATTCAGTTTTTCCGCTTGCTCCAAAAATTGGGGTTGACTATATTTTGATGAGGGCAAAGCCGTATCGTAATCGAGCGACTTGGCCGGGGATATCACAATCTTCATCTTGTTCTAATTTTTTGTAAAAGTAGCGAGGATTTTACTTTTTAGGAAGGGTATTCCAATGGTGTTTTCAATCTTAAGATTGAAGAAAGCTATGATTCGTGGTGCTTGGAGTAGCCACGCCACTTTTCAATACCGTTCACCATGTCCTCGGGCAATTCGGAATCAAAGCGCATAAATTCGCCCGTTACAGGATGTTCAAAGCCAAGTGTTTTGGCATGTAGGGCCTGTCTGGGCAACACCTTAAAGGTATTATCCACAAATTGCTTGTACTTGGTAAAGGTAGTCCCCTTTAAAATTTTGTCACCCCCGTAGCGTTCGTCGTTGAACAGGGTATGCCCAATATATTTCATGTGCACCCTAATTTGATGCGTTCTACCTGTCTCCAACTTGCAGGAAATCAGAGTAACGTAGCCAAAACGTTCCAATACTTTGTAATGGGTTACTGCTTCTTTGCCCTCGTCGCCTTCTGGAAAAACCATCATTTGCAGGCGGTTTTTAGGGTTTCGAGCAATGTGCCCTTCCACAGTACCTTCGTCCTCTTCCACATTGCCCCAAACCAAGGCCACATATTCGCGCTCACTGGTCTTATCAAAAAACTGCTGGGCCAAATGGGTCATTGCGGATTCTGTTTTGGCAATCACTAACAAACCTGAGGTATCCTTATCGATGCGGTGTACCAATCCAGGCCTATCGGAGCTATTGTTCGGTAAGTTTTCAAAATGATAGACCAGCGCATTGATCAAGGTGCCCGAGTAATTGCCATGGCCTGGATGTACTACCATGCCTGCGGGTTTGTTCACCACCAAAAACACATCATCCTCATAAACAATGTCCAGGGGAATATCCTCGGGGGTAAGTAAAAATTCATAAGGTGGATGCTCGAACATCACTTTAACCTCATCGCCTGCCTTAACCTTATAATTCTGCTTTACAATAGAACCGTTCACCCAAATATGACCTTTTTTGGCAGCTTGCTGAATCTTGTTCCGCGTAGCGTTCTCGATAAAGTTCATTAAGAATTTATCCACACGCAAAGGCTCCTGACCTTTGGATGCTACAAAGCCATGATGCTCGTAGAGCTCATCTTGAGACAGTTCATCTTGATTGTCCGGAGTGTTCATGTTTATTGGGAATCTGCCTGTACCCTAGCACTACCGGGTATGGTACCATTTCCGCAAATCAGCTCCACTTTGGAGGTTTTGGGTAGTTTATCTCCCGGTTTTATGTATTTCCCTTTGTATTTCATTCTGTACACCATGTCCTTGCCCAACTCATCAATATAAGTAACGCGCTCCACATCCAAACCTACGGCCTTGAGCATGGAAGCGGCATTGCGTTGGGTAACTTGGATAATATCCGGTACGGTCACCTTTTTATATCCAGAAGGGTTTACCGTAAAATATATTTTTCGGTTTGACTTCACCTTGTTCCCCGCGGGCGGATTTTGATCCAAAATGGAAAACCTGGGATACTCCGGGTTAAAGTTGGAAGAATCCAATACCTGATATCTAAGTCCTGCTTCCTCGACCGCTTTTCGCATCTCCATAACCGACATTTTGGAAAAATCCGGCACTTCTACAAATTCACCATGATTGGTGGTACTTTTGAGCCATTGCAAAGCAACAAACACCAAAACCAGAACGGCCCCTGCAGCCAATCCAAGTTGAATCAAAAAAGTCTTGCTTTTTAAAAAGTTGAAAAAATTCTTCATGTAGTTCACCTTAACGGAACAAATATAGGAAAGCCAACCCTTTTTTCTTTATTTTGGCTTTGCGATATTTTACAAGTCAATGAAAAAGAACATTGCCATAATTATGGGCGGCTATTCCAGTGAGTACCATATTTCCATTAAAAGCGGAAATGTGGTGCACAAATATCTGGATAAAAAAAAATACAATGCGTACCGAATCGTGATTACCAAAGAGAAATGGTTTTATTTGGATGCATCCGATAATGAGACGCCGGTCGATAAATCTGATTTTAGTATCATGGTCAACAGGGACAAGATTAATTTTGATTGTGTTTTCAACGCCATCCATGGAAGCCCTGGTGAAGATGGCCTAATGCAAGCTTACTTTGAACTTTTGGGCATTCCACAAACCGCCTGTAACCATTACGAAGCTGCGCTCACTTTTAACAAACGGGATTTGTTGAGCACCCTTAAACCTTATGGCGTGCCTTGTGCCACTTCTTATTATTTGAACAAAGGGCAATCGGTGGACGAAGATGCCATTGTGGACAAAGTTGGACTTCCCTGTTTTGTAAAGGCCAACAGAGCGGGCAGCAGCTACGGCGTATCCAAAGTGCACAAAAAAGAGGATTTGGCCAATGCCATTGATGATGCTTTTAAGGAGGACACCCAAATCATTATCGAATCTTTTTTGGACGGCACCGAAGTATCGGTTGGTGTGATTACCTATCAGAATAAAGTAACTGTGCTCCCTGCGACCGAAATCATCTCGGAGAACGATTTTTTTGACTTTGAAGCCAAATACATGGGGAAATCACAGGAGATTACACCGGCAAGAATATCCGAAAAACAAGAATCCAAGGTAAGGCACATGGCAGAGTTTATATACAAAACTCTAGGATTGAAAGGCTACACCCGTAGTGAGTTTATTTTTATTGGTGATGTACCACATCTGCTTGAAATAAACACAACCCCGGGACTTACCGAGGAAAGCCTTCTGCCACAGCAGGCCAATACAGCAGGAATTTCCCTGGAGGCACTTTTTGATAGCGCTATTGTTGAAGCTTTGCGATAGAAACCGTATTTTTAAAAAACTTTATTCCACAACATGAGACGCGCATTGTTTCCCGGTTCTTTTGACCCACTTACTTTAGGACATTACGACATTATAAAAAGAGGAGTCACCCTATTCGATGAATTGGTGATTGCCATTGGGATCAATGCGGATAAAACATATATGTTTTCTCTGGAAGAACGTGTTAAATTTATAGAAGAGGCATTTAAAGACGAACCAAAAATCAAAGTGACCACCTACAAGGGAATGACCGTGGATTTTTGCAAAAAAATAGAGGCCAATTTTATATTGAGAGGATTGCGCAATCCAGCAGATTTTGAGTTTGAAAAAGCCATTGCCCACACCAACCGCAAACTGTCGGAAATCGAAACGGTTTTTTTATTGACATCTTCTGGCAAATCCTATATCAGTTCTTCCATAGTTCGCGATGTTATTAGGAATGGCGGCGACCATACTGGCTTAGTACCTGACACAGTTGTGGTCAAAAAATAAAAATCATTTCCTTTTTCAATAATTGACTGTAGGTAAAATCTTTCTTTTGTGAAATTTTCAAACCATAACTAACCCATCGAATACAACATTTATCCATGCTTTCACAACAATTATCCATGCTTTCACAACAATAAATCTATCTGACAATTCAATAATTATACATTTGGTCAGAAATTTCTTAGCGGTAGAACGTCTTTAAACATCCCCCGAGTTTTGAAAGCAGTTGAAAGAGTTGACCAATTTTATTTACTAAAACAGTTGCCAAAGGCAACCGCTCTACTTTGCAAGAAAGGCATCGTACAAGATGCCTCCTGTTCGTGGCTCGAAATTTTTGGTCAATCCTTACAAGACAAGAACCACCAAACGAAAATTTTTCCATTATATCCAGAGGTTTTAGACCTTGAGAAAAAGCTCATGGAGCACACCCCCTTTTCCATTAAACATAAAATAAAAAGCAGCAAGGGCACACGCCATTTGAAAAGCTATTTTGCCCCATGGTTCGATGAAAAGGAGAATGTGATAGGGACCATTGTCCAAACTGACGATATTACCTCCGAAGCTGAAAAAGAACAACAGATAGATTGGTTGAACAATATTCTGGAAACAAAGGTAGAAGTATCCAAAACCGGTTGGTGGGAGTATGAAATTGAAGAAGAGAAACTTACTTGGTGCAAGGAAACAAAACGAATCTACCAAGTTCCTGAGTGCTTCGAGCCAACCGTAATAGAGGCCTTAAATTTCTTTAAACCAGGGTATAGCCGAAATAAAGCATCCATGCTTTTCCATAAAATTGCCCTAAGCCATCAACCGTATGATGCCAAGTTAATGATCGTTACGCTCCATGGTGAAGAAAGATGGGTCCGTATAACAGGAAAACCAATAATAGAAAACGGAAAAACAGTTAAGGTTTTTGGCACTATAAAGGATATACATGATCAGGTAACGGCCGAAACCACAGTAAAGGAACACCAACAATTGCTCTCCACATTGGTAGATAGCCTTCCATTGAATGTATATGTAAAAGATTTGGAATCCAGAAAAGTTTTGGTAAACAAAGGGGAATGCAAGTTTCTCAATAAAAAACCAGAACAAGTTATTGGTAAAACCGATTTTGACCTATACAGCGAAGAAACGGCCAAATTTTTTAGGGAAGATCTTCAGGTGATGAAGCACTTAACTCCAATAATAGGAAAAGAGACCGCTAGCACGGTACATGGAAAAACCATTTATTTTCTTACATCCAAAATTCCATATTTTGATCTAGAGGGGAAGGTTTGCGGACTCATTGGAATGAGTTTGGACATTACCAACATAAAAAAGAAAGAGGAACAGTTGCGGAATTTAATAAATATCACCTCTATGCAAAACCAAAAGCTTATCAGTTTTGCACATATTGTTTCCCATAATTTGAGGTCGCACTCCGCTAATTTCTCCATGCTTCTGGGCTTTTTAAACTCGGAAAAGGATGCTGAAGAACGTAAACGTATTTTAAAAATGCTCTCACAGGCATCGGACAACTTGTTGGAAACCTTGGAAAACTTGAACCAAGTGGTGGACATCAATACCAAAACATCGGAAACAAAAACACCGCTCAATCTAAAAAATAATGTTCTAAAGGTACTGAAAAACCTTTCAGCCCTTTTGGAGGAAAACAAGTCCCAAGTCATAAACAATATATCGGAGAATATTGAGGTGAATTGTGTTCCTGCCTATTTGGACAGCATTATATTGAACCTTGTATCCAACGCAATCAAATATAAAAGCCCCAATAGAGAACCATTGATTACCATAAATGCCGTAAAGTCCAACGAAGGGATAATCTTGAGTATTTCCGACAACGGATTGGGAATAAATTTAGACAAATACGGCGACAAAATTTTTGGAATGTACAAAACATTCCACAATAGAAAAGATGCCAAAGGCTTTGGCCTATACCTTGTAAGGAACCAAATTGAGGCCATGGGCGGAAGTATAACAGTGCAAAGTGAAGTTGACAAGGGCACTACGTTCAATGTTTATTTTAATGAAGAAAGTTAGTTGTATTTTTATTGTGGACGATGATCCCATTACCGTATTTGGTATTAAAAAAATGTTGCGGTCGGTTACTCATTGTGATGACGTTCAAATATTTCAAAACGGGCACGAAGCCTATGAGGCCATAAAGGAAAGACAAGAGAAAGGAGAAAATATTCCGGATGTCATTTTTCTCGACATCAATATGCCCATTATGGATGGCTGGGGGTTTCTTGATGAATTGATCGATCTAAATATCGATGAGCATGTCGTAATCAACATGATCACATCTTCCATAGATCCAGCAGATCACAAAAAATGGAACAGTTTCAAAGACAGATGTCCACATATCCTAAACTTTAAGAACAAACCCATTTTTAAAATAGAGCCAGAAGACCTTGGCTGTATCAATGTGGCTTCTTAAATTATAATATTATGTATTTTTGGAGCTGCCAAACACAGGTTTTTGTGCGAACCAAAGTTCCCGTAATATTTTGAAGCATATATTTTTTTTAACGGCCCTTTTCCTTTTGGTCTCCTGCGAATCTGAAACGCAGGATGAGAAATCCTCGTACCCGACCCATTTTGAATTATCTGATGGAAAAGAAACGGCCACTTATAAACAAACCATTGACTATTACATTGCCCTTGCCCGTGAATTTCCAGAGATAAACATTCACACCATAGGCAAAACGGACAGCGGTTACCCACTGCACACAGTAACATTTAATCCAGAAGGGGATTTTAATTATGAAAATATCCGCAAGGAAAAATCCATCATCTTAATCAACAATGGAATACACCCGGGTGAAAGCGATGGCATAGATGCCACCATGATGCTTTACAGGGACTTGGCCACCGGCAAACTGCCCACACCCAAAAATACGGTATTGGTCACCATTCCCATCTATAATGTAGGTGGCTCGCTCAACCGCAACTCCACCACCAGGGCTAATCAAAATGGGCCCTTGGAATATGGGTTTCGGGGAAATGCCCGTAATTACGACCTTAATCGGGATTTCATCAAAATGGACACCCAAAACGCCAAGACCTTTGCCCAAATATTCCATAGGGTAAAACCTGATGTTTTTATCGATAACCATGTAAGCAATGGAGCGGATTACCAATATACCCTGACCCATCTTTTTACCCAACATAATAAATTGGGCGGTACAATGGGAGAATACCTGCACGATAGCCTGATGCCTAATCTTGAAAATTCCTTGGCCGAAAAGGAATGGGACATCACGCCTTATGTCAATGTTTTTAATGTTCCGCCAGAAATGGGGTTCAGCCAATTTATGGACCACCCCAGATATTCCACGGGATACACCACACTTTGGAGTACCTTGGGCCTAATGGTGGAGACACATATGCTAAAACCATACAAACAACGGGTCGAGGGAACATATGCTCTTATGCAAAGCTTGATTGAAGTGGTCGAGGCAGAACACGAGAACATAAAATCGCTTCGAAAGGAGACCTTGGAAAGCAACATGGACCTTTCCGAATATTACTTCAACTGGCAGGTGGACACCACAAAGTCCAGCATCCTCAATTTTAAAGGGTTTGAAGCTGAACAAATCACTAGCGAAGTAACAGGACTTCCAAGATTAAAGTACAACCGAGATAAGCCGTTCACCAAAAAAACGGTGTACCAAGATTACTTTTATCCAATGGACACAGTTAAAGTTCCAGAAGCCTATATCATAAAAAAGAGTTGGAAAAGGGTCATAGAGCGGTTGGATGCCAACAAAATTCAATATTCATCCATAGCACAAGATACCACTCTTTCTGTAGAAGTATACAAAATAGTGGATTTCAACACCAGAAACGCACCTTACGAAGGTCATTATTTGCATTACGACACCCAAGTGGAAAAAATCGTTAAAAAAGTTCATTTTAGGGAAGGGGATTTATTGATACCCATCCATCAATCAGGAATCAGGTATCTTTTGGAGACACTGGAACCACAAGGGGCCGACTCATTCTTTAACTGGAACTTCTTTGATACCGTTTTGCAACGCAAAGAAGGGTTCTCCCCTTATGTTTTTGAAGACGTAGCCCTGAAAATGTTGCAAAAAGACTCTTTGCTGCTTCGGGAGTTTGAAATGAAAAAAGAAAAAGACCTTAATTTTTCCAACAATTGGTATGCACAATTGAATTGGATTTTTGAACGCTCCGTACATTTTGAAGAAGCCTACCTCACCTACCCTATATTCAGGATAGCGAAAAACAGCGAAGCTGCAGGCTTGTTATCTAATTAAAAGGCCAATCATCGAACAATACCTTTATGTTATGATAAGAGTTCTTTAATGCTTTTTTGGTTTTTTTAGGGCCTTTCCACTTCACCTTTTTGATGCCTTCGGATTTTTCGGCCACCAATTTTCCGGTATAATCGGTCGACATAATAAACCAATGCGTCTGCTTCAATCGGTATTCCCCGTTCCTTTTAAATATATGGAACGTTGTATGAAGAAATCTTTCAATCACTAGATTTTTAACACCGGTCTCCTCCTCAACCTCTCTGATTGCGGCATTTTCTATGGATTCTCCCTTGTCCACTTTTCCCTTGGGCAAATCCCACTTTCCGTTCCTGTAAATAAAGAGAACCTTGCCCTTTTTATTGATCACAAATCCACCACCAGCAACCACTACTGGAATCTTGTGCATAAAAAGCTTCAGGATTTTTTTGTCATCAGGGTGGTACAGATACGCCTTTTTCAACTTCTTTTTGGACAAAAGTCGAATCGCCTCAACAATAGAATCACCATCCAACGAGAACAAATTACCATTGGAATCCTGGGGGCGCTCGTTTGTTAAAATCAGTGGGGCCTCATTAACAAAAACTTCATACATTTGCGCAATGGTTTTAGATAAACAAATCGCAAAAAAAACAGCTGAGCTGTTATTACAAATTAATGCAATTAAGTTGGAACCTGAAAATCCTTTTACATGGGCTTCTGGTTGGAAATCGCCTATTTATTGCGATAATAGGATCATGCTCTCTTACCCCCAGGTGCGGAATTTTGTAAGGGAAGAAATAGCAAAACAGGTCGAGACCCTCTACGGCAAGCCCGATGTTATAGCCGGTGTGGCCACAGGAGCCATCGGGATCGGTATTTTGGTCGCAGAAGCTTTGGGACTTCCTTTTGTTTATGTAAGGCCAAAACCCAAAGAGCACGGTAGGCAAAATCAAATCGAAGGATATTTTGAACCCGGCCAAAGCGTTGTGGTCATCGAAGATTTGATCAGTACCGGAAACAGTAGCCTTAATGCCGTAAAGGCGCTCAAGGAACAAAAGGCGGATATTAAGGGAATGATCGCCATTTTCACCTACGGTTTCCCGGTATCCACTGAGAATTTTGAAAAAGAAGGCGTGGAACTCCATACCCTATCGGATTACGAAAACCTCATAGAGCAAGCCTCCGACACCAATTATATTCAAGAAACACAACTACAAACATTATTGGAGTGGAAATCCAATCCACAAGAATGGAAATAATATTTTACCATGCATATTGAAGCCTCAAAGAAGAAAGTAGCGAAAAGCGACAAAGAAGTATTTGAGTTCTTGACGGACATCAAAAACTTTGAAACGCTAATGCCCGACAATATTGACAAATTTGAAGTGTTGGACGAAAACACATTCAAATTCGCGTTAAAAGGCATGCCAGAGATCGTACTAAGGCTAAAGGAACAAAACCCGCACCACAAAGTTGTGCTGGGCGCGGCAAGCGACAAACTACCTTTTACATTAACTGCGGACATTGAGTCTTTAGGAGAAAATGAAAGCGAGGTGGCATTAAATTTTGAAGGAGAGTTCAATGCCATGATGGCCATGATGATCAAGGCGCCGATTACTAATTTTATGGGAACTTTATCCAATAATCTGGACAAAATAGGTCAGTAAAGCAGGCTTACCTCTTTCAAATCAAATTCTTTAAATACCCTATCCTCCAATTCGAGCACCAATTTGCCCGAAGGGGACACCCTGCGGATATACCCCGTAAACATTTCATTATCTACATTGGTAAAAGTTGATGGTTTATCTTTTTTGAAAAGTAATTTCTCGTAGGCTGGTAAAAGTTGATTGACCGTTTTTGTTTCTATCCCCTGAAGATAAGACCTGATACGTTGCAAAATTTTATGAAGCAGCTCATCTAGGTCAAAAGTTTGTCCCATTATTGATTTTAAAGATGATGCTTTCTCCAACCCCAAAAAATCCGTTTGGTTCACATTCAGGCCAATTCCGATAATGGAATGGGCTACCTTATCACCTTTTAGGACATTTTCGATTAAAATACCGCAGATTTTTATTGAACCTGACATAATGTCGTTGGGCCACTTTACTTTAACATTGGGTACAAAAAGTTCGTTCAGGGTATCGCAAACGGCCAAGGAAATTGCAATGTTCAAAACAAATTGGTGTTGTACATTAAACGCACAAAAATTTTTTAATACACTAAATGTGAGGTTTTTACCTCCATCAGATTGCCAAAAAGTTCCCATTTGCCCCCTTCCCTTAAGTTGCTTTTCCGCAACAACCACAGTGTAATCCATAGGATTTTCCGAACGTAACAAATCCTTTAAATATGAATTCGTTGAGTCCGTGGCATTAAGTTTGAGTATTTGAAATTGTTTTCCCAATGTGGTAAGCCTTTATGATTTGTTAAAAACTAGGGCTAAGAAAACAAAAAAAACATAACTTTGTAAAAAACTAAACTTTTTGAATGCAGAAAACGAAAGCTAGCGCAGATGAATTGATTGCCTTAATCCTAGAAGGAATAGAAGACGTTAAAGGAGTTGATATAAATCTACTGGACCTTAGGGAAATCGAAAATACAGTTTGCGACTACTTTATCATCTGTAACGGTACTTCCAACACACATGTAAACGCAATTGTTTCATCCATCCAAAAAAAGGTTAGCAAGGCCATACACGACAAGCCATGGCATGTTGAAGGCTCTGAAAACGCGGAATGGGTGCTAATGGACTATGTTAACGTTGTGGTACATGTATTTCAAAAACACATTAGGGAATTTTATGACATTGAGGGGCTTTGGGGAGATGCCAAGGTCACTATGGTGGAAAGCAGTTACAATTCTTAAGAAAAAATGGCAAAAGAAAACAACCCGAACAATAACACTCCGAAAAAACCACGTTTTAGCTCGTGGTGGATATATGGTGTGGTAATCGCCTTGATCATTGGCTTCCAATTTTTTGGTGGAAGCAGTTTATCAAGCACAGAAAAAACCACAACCTCCGAATTACAGGAATTTTTGCGCAATGGTGATATTTCCAAAATCGTCATCATTACAAATACACGTCAAGCCAAGGTATTCCTTACCGAGGAAGCACTTAACAAAGATGTACATAAAGGCGTGGCCGAAAAGCCCTTGTTCCCTTCAACAGGATTGGTACCCCAATATGTGTTGGATTATGGTGATCTGCAGATTTTCCAAAACGAAATCACGGAAATCAAAAAAGAGAACAATCTCGATACCATTGTTGAGTTTGATACGGAATCCAACGTAATTGGCGAAATATTCTTGACCCTGCTTCCATTTGCCCTTATTATCGGTATTTGGATCTACCTGATGCGCAGAATGTCTGGTGGTGCAGGTGGAGGCGCAGGCGGACAAATTTTCAACATTGGAAAATCCAAGGCCAAATTGTTCGATGAAAAAACAGACACCCGCACCTCTTTTAAAGATGTGGCAGGTCTCGAAGGAGCCAAAGAAGAAGTACAGGAAATTGTAGAATTCCTTAAAAATCCTGACAAATACACTTCATTAGGTGGTAAAATACCAAAGGGGGCCTTATTGGTAGGTCCACCCGGAACCGGTAAAACATTATTGGCAAAAGCCGTGGCAGGTGAAGCCAAAGTACCTTTCTTCTCGCTATCAGGTTCCGATTTTGTTGAAATGTTCGTAGGCGTTGGGGCATCAAGAGTGCGCGATTTGTTCAAACAAGCAAAGGACAAATCTCCAGCCATTATTTTTATTGATGAGATTGATGCCATTGGACGTGCAAGGGGAAAAAACAACTTTACAGGTTCCAACGATGAGCGCGAAAACACCCTAAACCAGTTATTGACCGAAATGGATGGTTTTGGCACCAACACCAACGTCATTGTGCTTGCCGCTACCAACCGTGCCGATGTACTGGATAAGGCATTGATGCGTGCAGGACGTTTTGACCGTCAAATTTATGTTGACCTGCCCGACCTGAACGAAAGAAAAGAAATTTTTGAAGTACACCTTCGCCCCATTAAGACCGCTGAAACCTTGGACTTGGACTTTTTGGCCAAACAAACCCCTGGTTTCTCCGGAGCCGATATTGCCAACGTTTGCAACGAAGCTGCCCTTATCGCAGCCCGTAAAGAGAAAAAAGCAGTGACCAAACAAGATTTCTTGGATGCCGTGGATAGAATTGTTGGAGGTCTGGAAAAGAAAAACAAAATCATCACACCTGAGGAAAAGAAAACCATTGCATACCACGAAGCCGGACACGCAACGGTAAGCTGGATGTTGGAACACGCTGCACCTTTGGTGAAAGTTACCATTGTTCCCCGCGGACAATCCTTGGGAGCTGCATGGTATTTACCCGAAGAACGTTTAATTGTACGTCCAGAGCAAATGTTGGACGAAATGTGCGCCACTATGGGTGGTAGGGCAGCGGAAAAGGTAATGTTCGATAAAATATCCACAGGTGCGTTGAGCGATTTGGAAAAAGTAACCAAACAAGCCCGCGCTATGGTCACTATTTATGGGCTAAATGATCAATTGGGGAATATTACCTATTATGACTCATCTGGACAGAACGAATATGGGTTTACCAAACCATATAGTGAGCAGACTGCTCAAAAAATTGATCAGGAAATTTCCAAAATGATTGAAGAGCAATATCAGAGAGCTATTAAATTGTTGGCAGACAACAAGGACAAGCTTACCGAACTTGCCGAAAGACTTTTGGACAAAGAAGTTATTTTTAAAGACGATCTGGAAAAAATATTTGGTAGGAGGCCTTTTGAAAAAGAGGAAGAAAAACTTGAACCTGCAGAATAAACCGTTGATATATAAAGTTTAATCAAAAGAATTATATTGATTCAGTAGCAAAGAACACAATGCCATAAATGGGAGTTTTTAAAAAACTTTTCGGAGGAGGAAAAAAGGTTTCCAAGGAAACTGCGGAAACCCGTGGCGACCACATGCCCGATTTAAAAATTCCCGTAGATGAGAAATTTACCATCTACTTTAAAAAAAATGGCGGAAAGTTTATTTACTGTGAAGACTTTGCCGAAATATCCGAAGCTCTCAAAAACATTGTTTCCGAGAACGATTGGCAAAACCATCTTTTCTATTCCATGGATCCAAGATTGGAAACCCGTTTTGCTTCAGAAAATATAGATTTCACAGACAACCGCAACAAAAGTGAGATTTTCTTCACCACCTGTGAACACCTTGTTGCCCACAATGGTTCCATTTTGGTATGCTCCAATCAAATCAAGGAAAAAAAATTAAATGAACTCCCTTCCAATTTGGTGGTGTTCGCCACTACCAGTCAATTGGTGGATTCCATAAGCGAAGCTCTCAAAATAATTAAAGAACGTTATCAAAATAATATTCCCAATAACATTACCACATTAAAGCATTTTCAAGCTACCGAGGAAAACAAAGATGACTTCCTTTCCTACGGAAGTGCCTCAAAAAATGTATATCTTTTACTCCTGGAAGATTTATAAATACATGAAAGAAATTTTAAGACGCTCCATAACAGGGGTGATTTATGTGGTACTTCTGCTAGGCGCGGTATTTTTAAGTTCGGACGCTTTCGACTTTCTTTTTATGGCATTTGGATTGGCCTGCCTTTATGAATACAAGCGTATAGTCCGCCTTAAGGGATATTATATGTTTGCAGCCTATTTGGCACTTTGGTGGGTTTTCATCTACCTGACCAACGATAGCACAGCAGTAAACTTGTTGATGCTTTGCACCATAACAGTGGACCTAGCACTGTTAATGTTCCTGTTTTCGAAAAAACCGAAAAAATTCAATAACCTTCAAAAATTCATCATCGGCCTTTTTTACATTGGTGGCGGATGTATTTTTTTGACCATGATACCGTATAAACATGATGAGTTTGCCCAATTTTTGATCATGGGCATCTTTATTTTAATATGGGTAAACGACACATTTGCCTATTTGGTCGGAAGAACTTTGGGCCGTTCAAAATTATTTCCTGCAGTTTCACCCAAAAAAACTATTGAAGGTTCTGTAGGAGGTCTTATTTTTGCACTGGTGGCCGCTTACTTTTTATCCTGGTACGAAACAAGGCTTTCTGTAACAGAGTGGATGGCAATGGCCTGTTTAATAGTGGTCGCAGGGAGTTTGGGCGATTTATTGGAGTCAAAATTCAAGCGAATGGCCGGGGTAAAGGATAGCGGAGCTATTTTACCCGGGCATGGCGGAATTTGGGACCGACTGGATAGCTTGGTGTTCGCTGCGCCTTTTGCTTATTTCATTTTAACTATATTCTCCTATGTTTCATAAAGAGGGGCAAAAAATTATTATCGCCACTTTTTTTCTAGTGGTAGCTGCCGTATTGGTCGCACAGTATTATATCGATGTGGAATGGATTCGTTTTGCCGTTCAAATAGCCGCATTGTTTTTTTTGATTGCAATTCTGCAGTTTTTTAGAAACCCAAAGAGACTGGTCACGCCCAATTTTGATGAAATTCTGGCCCCCGTTGATGGTAAGGTCGTTGTTATCGAAGAAGTTGATGAGCCCGAATACTTTAAAGAAAAAAGAAAACAGGTATCCATATTTATGTCGCCCACCAATGTACATGTAACCCGATACCCCGCCAGTGGCACGGTAACCTATTCCAAATACCATCCTGGAAAATATTTAGTGGCCTGGCACCCAAAGTCCAGTACCGAAAACGAACGCACCACCATAATACTGCACACCCCTAAATTTGGTGAAATAGGGTACAGGCAGATTGCCGGTGCCATGGCCCGTAGAATTGTAAACTATGCCGAAGAAGGCGAACAAGTAACACAAGGCGATGATGCCGGCTTTATCAAATTTGGCTCCCGTGTAGACCTCTTATTGCCGCTTGATTGTGACATTACCGTTAAATTGAACCAAAAAGTAGTTGGGGCGCGCACCTGTATTGCCTCTATAAGACCGTTGGATGATTAACGAAGACCTACACAAAAGATTTAACGATGCCGTTGACTTTGTCAACGGCTACACCGACCCGTTGCCCGCGGATCTTCTGCTAAAACTCTATGCCTATTTCAAGATAGCAAACAAAAACTTTGACAATCCTGGCAGTAGAACACCATTGATCAACGCTTTTAAGGCAAACGCATTGTTCCAAGCCAAAAGAATTAGTGAGGAAGAGGCCATGGAGAAATATGTGGAATTGGTGGAGAAAGAGCTAAAAACACTCTAAGAAGCCAAATCCGTAGCAATAAACGACTTCTCAAAGTAGGTAAAGTAAATACCTCCAAAAATGGTGATCAAAAAATAAAAAGCTACAAGATAACTTCCCATGGAAAAGTACGCATTGATTCCGAACCAGTCCTCAGTAAAATAAATCAACACCAATCCCCCTACCCCTCTGATCACTTCAATCCAAACGGCATAATTTTTACCGTCCATTAAGGTGGTGTAGCCATAAATACCCACAAAAATAAAAGCACCGAACAACAAGAGACCATCAAAACCAATATCCGAATAGTTGTAGAACATAAAAAGCATTAAAATAGTGGTAATGGCCAGTTGAAAAAGAGAATAACCTTTAAGGGAAGAGGACGCTTGGGGTTTATACTTCCTAAAATTATATACATTCTCAATGATGGCGACAGGGTATTTCTCTTTTACATCCTGTGGACGCCAACCCGTTGGCATAAACCAAATGCGCAATTTGTCCCAATAGCTTTTTGTGCGCCATGCATCCTGCATCAACCTCCATACATGCTGAAAGTTGATAATAATGGGATTCCAAGTGTTTGCCGGTTTCAATACCCCGTATTGTGGGGGCACTTCATCCAATTCCTCTTGAAACGTTCCAAAAATTCTGTCCCAAACACAAAAAATCTGTCCGAGGTTTTTATCAATATACTCTTTATTGATGGCATGGTGCACCCGATGTTGTGAGGGAGTAACGATTACATATTCCAAAAAACCCAACTTCCCAATATACTGAGTGTGGTACCAAAATTGGGCAAAAAGATGGATGGGAGCCAAAATGGCAATCACTTGGTCCGGAACACCCAAGAGGGCTGCAGGAATCAATAAAAGTGCATAATAGCCCAACAAATTGGAAATAGGTTGACGAAGCGCACAGGCCAAATTAAACTCCTCACTGCTATGATGAATTACATGCTGGTTCCAAAAAAAGTTAATGTGATGGCTCAACCTATGATTCCAATAGCCTGCAAAATCCAACGCAATAAAAGCCACCACCCAAACCAACCAGGTCGCTTTGATTTCCACCAAAGCCAAATGTTCCAATAAAAAGGGATAACTCACCAGAATGATTACAAGCCCCAAAGAATCTTTAACCACATTGGTCAAACCCGAGCTAAGGCTGCTCACGGTATCCATTAGATTATGTTTCTGGTCCTTTACAAATCGACCATAAAGTATTTCAATAAGCACCAGGCCTATAAAAAACGGTGTGGCATATAACAATGCCATTGCATACGATTCCATTTCCAAAAATTAAACTTTGCTCGATGCAAGAATGGGATTATATGCCTTTAAGTTACTCTAAATTTTTAAATAATTGAATATCGTTGGCATCCGTTAAATCTGGAATGTGTTCGGAGCGTGGTATACAAAATACGCTCTGCGGTTCTTCACTTACCAAAACGGCCACCGCTTTGGGCAATTCCTTTTCATCCCGAACAGGATCAATGGGACATTTTTTTAAATAGGGATATATTTCCGCTCCAGAAAAACTAAAAATGTTCATGCTTACCCGAAGTTCGCCTGAAGCATCTTTATATTTGGGTACATCCGCTATATTTGGTTTCTCGATGATTTCCTTCAAAAATCCATCAGAAGAAATGTCCATTACGGCAAATTTGGCAATACGCTCTTCGGTATAATCAAAACCCGAGCTGCCGTAACTGATCAAGGCGTGCGGTGCTGTCCGCTCCACCCTCAAATTCATCAAAGCGCCAACAGAATAAAGATTATCCCCATTGCAAACGGTGAAGGTGGTCTGTTTCAACTCTGGGTATTGATCTAAACATTGCTGGAGCGCATCTGCGGTTCCCAAAGGTTTTTTTCTTCCCTCGGGCACGCTTTGGACTGCCAAAAAAACTTCCAACCCTGCAGGAAGATCCTTATTATCAATCAAACTTTGAAATGCTTGGTTTCCGGGACTAGTGATCAAATACAGTTTGGCGTATCCTGCCTCCACGGCATTCTGTACCAAGTAATACAAGAAGGGCCTGCCATTTTTCCCTACGGGAATCAAACTTTTATGGGGGATTTTGTCCATGACCCCTTTTTGATCCTCCTTATTTTTTAAACTCCGCTTCATTCGGGAAGACGCCCCTCCCACCATAATGATCAAACTCGTATTCTCCATTGTAATCAACTTGTTAGTTCTACAGCATACACCGCTTTGGCACCTTTGTCCAAAAACGCCTGTTTTACCTGTTCCTCGACAGCATCAGTTACCATGGCCGCCATACATCCTCCACCTCCAGAACCGATTATTTTTGTTCCCAGTGCCCCTGCATCACGAGCAGCATCCATCATCTCAATCATTTCCGATGGTGTATTCTTGATTTGATTTTGAAGAATGGTTTGGTGCCGGTTCATTAAATCTCCCAAAGTTTGTGGATTGGGAGCAGCTTTCAAAAGCTCTTCCTTTGCTTGTAATGTGATGTGATAGTTGTATATGGTAGAGTACCAATACCCCTGAAGCTCCTCTGGCACCAAGTCGATGTATTTTTCATAATCACCCAAACATGATTCTTCCAAAACAAATTCAGGATGTACCTTTTTAACGGCGCCCACCGCATTTTGTGCGTACACCCGTGCATTTTTGAGCACTTCCAGGGTCTTTTTGGGCACGCCCGATTCAGCAACCAACAGTTTGCCCAAATCAGCATTCAAACGTGTGCTTTCCCCACTTTGGGTGTCGATATAAATAAGTCCTTTTTGAGCGATGGTGTACTGATCCATTAAACCTCCGGGTTGGTCAAAGAACAGCACTTCGGCCTCATACGCCCATCTTCCTATTTGATAATCGCTGATTTCTTCCGATTTTCCCTGTGTTGCCACCAAAAAACGAATCCAGGCCACTACCAAGGCCGAAGAACTGGAAAGCCCTGCATTCACGGGAATGTTTCCTGAAATTTCGATGTCGTAACCTTGGTCAAGTTGGAAACCTTGCTCTTTTAAAATTGCCATTACCGACCTGAAGTAATCATCGGCTTGCACTTGTTTCAAATCATCATCCAAAGAAATGGACAATTCGTCCTTTAAATCCAACAGCTTCAAAAGGTATTTTCTATCAGAATTCGGAATCGCCTTTAAATTGATGAAGCGGTCAATGGTTCCTGCAATTACGGGCAATCCCAAATAATCTTGATGGTCCCCGTAAAAACAGATTCGGGCCGGGACTTTTATTTCGATCATTAATCTTTACTGCTTAACTTATTATTTCCAGTGGTGCTGTTTCTTTCCAATTGCCCCTTGTAAAGTCTGGAAAAGGCTGTGGTGCACCACCACTTGCTACGGAGCGTTCACTTAATGGCGCAACTGCGCTCCACAAACATCCTTCGTATACATTTTGGTCCAACGGAAGTCCTTTTTGCAGGCATTCCACGATTCGATACACCATAATACCATCCATCCCTCCATGCCCACTGCCCTTGGCAGCTTCGTTTAATCGTTTGTAGAGCGGATGGTCATATTTTTCATATATTTTTTCGAGTTGTTCCCCTTGAACCCAAGAATGGTGGTCTTCCGTGAGTCCTTCCACTCCGCCTTCAATAGCCACCCGGGTCGGAAATCCTGCCAACGCACCTTTGGTTCCCTGCACCAAATTTAATCGGGAATAGGGTCTTGGGCTGGTTTCGTCCCACTGTACCATGATGGTTTTACCCATGGCTGTTTTAATGATGGAAGTGTTCAAATCCCCTCCTTTAAAATCGAGTTGGTTCCATTTATGATTGGCTGGATAATTTTTTTCTGCATACAGCTCGCGTCCTCTTGCGGGTGTAGAGAAAGATACCAAACTGCCAAAGGTATCTTCTTGTCTCGCCAAGCTCATATATTGGGCAACAGGGCCCAAACCGTGGGTCGGGTACAAGTTTCCGTTCCGTTTGGCATAGTGGGGCGTCCTCCAAGAACCCGTGCCCCGTTCCTGCTCTTCCATTTGCCAGCGTAGTTCGTGAATGTAAGCTGCTTCGCCGTGCAAAATTTCACCGACCAATCCTTGCCTGCACATATTGAGGAACATCAGTTCATCACGGCTGTAATTAACGTTTTCAAGCATCATGCAATGTTTTTGGGTGCGCTCGCTGGCATCCACAATATCCCACATGTCTTCGATGGTGGTAGCGATTGGCACCTCAACAAAGGCGTGTGCCCCGTTTTCCATGGCCCCAATGGCCATAGGTGCGTGATTTACCCAGTTCGTGGCAATAAACACCACATCGGGCTTTACCTCTTTGAGCATGGTACGCCACTTATCCTCATCGCCCCAGTATTGGGCAATATTTGTATGTCGGTCTGGTCCGCTGGCCTCTTTTACCCATTGGGTCTTTTCTTTTACCAAATCCTGGTATAAATCACAGATGGCGACGACTTCAGTTCCTTCCAAAGCAGCAAAAAACTTGGCATGGGTTCCTCCTCTGGCTCCTACCCCTATAAATGCAGCACGCACCTTTTCTAGTTTAGGTGCGGCAAATCCACCCATATACGTTGATGAAAGCGGTCTTTCTGAATTGGCTTTTAAATACGTTGGAGCTATAGAGATTGCTGCCGCAGTCAATGAGGTTTTTTGGATAAAACTTCTTCTATTGAGGTTTTTCATTGGTAATTGTATTGTTGGTTCTAATATTTTCCAAAGTATGAAAAATAATGATAAAAGAGGGGCTCTAGAAGCTTGTTATCTGTCAGTTCGAGTGCCCAACTGCCGGACGGGCAGGTAGTCGACAACCAAAAGTAAGTTGATAATCAACGGGTTTCAACTTTAGTTTATCCTGAGCGTAGCCGAAGGCCTCAACCTGACAAATTTAAACTTTTGTTGCTTTTTATATACCCTCTTTTCAAAATCATTCCTATTTATAACCAAAGGTCATTTTAAACTGGCCAAACTCTTTTCCAAGGTTTCAATCTTGGCCTCGGCATCGGCTGCTTTTTTGCGTTCCATGGCCACCACCTTTTCAGGGGCATTGTTCACAAAACGCTCATTGCTCAACTTCTTTTCCACAGATTTTAAAAATCCTTTGGTGTAATTCAGCTCTTCGGTGATCTTGGCAATTTCGGCATCCACATCGATGGTTCCGCTGATTGGAATAAAATATTCGTTGCTCTTTACCCTAAAGGTCAAAGCACCCTCCAAACCAGTATCCACTGCCTCCATTTTTGACAGATTTCCTAGTTTTAGAATGATGGCGTCCATTTGATCGCCTACTTTCTCATCATTAAACATAAAGAGCTCCAAAGCATCCTTTTGAGGAATATTTTTCTCTTTTCTGATGGTCCGTATCCCAGAAATTACCTCGGAAGCAAATTCAAACTCGGCAATTAGGGCTGAATTCACTCCTTTAGCTTTTGGCCATTGCGTTACAATTAACGCATCTTCGGGGGTACGCTCGGCGATATGTTGCCAAACTTCTTCCGTTAAGAAAGGCATAAATGGGTGCAACAATTTTAAGTTTTCTTCGAAAAGACGAAGCACTTCGTTGTAGGTTGCTTTATCGATCGGTTTTTGATACTCTGGCTTTACAATTTCCAGCAACCAAGAGCAGAAATCGTCCCACACTAATTTATAGGTAGCCATCAAGGCGTCGGAAATACGGTACTTGGAGAAATGGTCTTCAATTTCCATCAGGGTCTGATTGAACTTTGCCTTGTACCATTCAATTCCCTTTTGTGCAGCTTCGGGCTGTGGAATATCCGCCACTTCCCAACCTTTTACCAATCGGAAAGCGTTCCAAATTTTATTGGCAAAGTTGGCTCCTTGCTGGCAAAGTGCCTCATCAAACAACAAATCGTTACCGGCAGCCGAACTCAATAAAAGTCCAACACGAACACCATCGGCACCAAAATCGGATATCAATTGCAGGGCATCGGGTGAATTGCCCAATGATTTGGACATTTTTCTGCGTTGCTTGTCACGGACCAATCCGGTCAGGTATACATTTTCAAAAGGCCGTTTTCCTCGGTATTCGTATCCGGCCATGATCATACGGGCTACCCAGAAGAACAAAATATCGGGTCCCGTAACCAAGTCACTAGTTGGATAATAATAATTCACCTCTTCATTGTCCGGCTCCAAAATGCCACCGAAAACACTTATGGGCCACAACCACGATGAGAACCAGGTATCCAAAACATCGGGATCTTGGCGTAAGTCGGACATTTTAATCTTTGGATTCTTGGTTTTTGCCAATTCCAATGCTTCGCCCGGAGTTTCGGCCACCACGAAATCCTCCTTGCCATCCCCATAATAATAAGCGGGAATTTGCTGTCCCCACCACAATTGACGGGATATGTTCCAATCGCGTATGTTTTCCATCCAGTGGCGGTAGGTATTCTCAAATTTGGATGGGTACAATTTTACATCTTTGGTTTCCAAAACGCCTTCGATGGCAGGTTTGGCCATGTTTTCCATTTTTAGGAACCATTGATCCGAAAGTCGTGGCTCGATTACGGCCTTAGTCCTTTCAGATGTACCCACTTTGTTGGTGTGCTGCTCAGTCTTTACCAGATATCCCTTTTCATCCAGTTCTTTGACGATTTCTTTACGCACCACAAAACGGTCTTTCCCTTCGTAATGAAGTCCAAATGAGTTCAGGGTTGCGTCCTCATTAAAGATATCAACTACGTCTAGATTGTACTTATCTCCCAGATTTTTATCGTTCTCGTCGTGTGCAGGGGTTACTTTTAAGCAACCTGTACCAAATTCAACGTCCACATATTCGTCTTCAATGATAGGAATTACCCTATCACAAATAGGAACAATGGCCTTTTTACCTTTAAGATGACGGTATCTGTCATCGTTTGGATTGATACAAATAGCGGTATCGCCCAAAATAGTCTCTGGACGGGTGGTGGCAATGGTCACTTTTTCATCGGATCCCTCTATGGCGTAAGATAAATAATATAGACTGCCTTGCCTTTCTTCATAAATCACCTCTTCGTCGGAAAGTGTAGTCTTGGCCTCTGGATCCCAATTCACCATTCGATACCCTCTGTAAATCAGCCCTTTGTTATATAAATCAACAAAAACTTTGATCACTGAGGCGGACATATCGTCATCCATAGTAAATTTGGTGCGGTCCCAATCACAGGAGCAGCCCAGCTTTTTCAATTGTTGGAGAATCACACCTCCATATTCGTTGGTCCAATCCCAAGCATGCTTTAAAAACTCATCGCGGGACAATTTTGATTTGTCGATGCCATCGGCTTTGAGCTTGGCGACCACTTTGGCCTCGGTGGCGATAGAGGCATGGTCCATTCCCGGCACCCAACAGGCATTTTTCCCCAAGAGTCTGGCTCTTCGGATAAGAACATCTTGTATGGTATTGTTGAGCATGTGCCCCATGTGAAGCACACCAGTAACGTTTGGTGGCGGAATTACTATGGTATACGGCTCCCTTTCATCCGGTTTGGAGCTGAAATATTTATGCTCGGACCAGTAGGCATACCAGTGCTCTTCAACCCTTTTTGGGTCATATTTTGATGGAATCTCCATTTTTCGGTACAGTTTTTGTTAAATTGGACTGAGATTGGATTTTTGAAGGGAAAGCTAAATGTTAATTTTTACGCTATTCTTCGGGTGAGAGCCAATCCAGAAATACGAAACAAAAATAAGTAACGTTATTCTATAACAAAAGAATTTTGGATGCAGGTATCAAAACATCTACATTTGAAGTTCACCCAAAAACCAAAAATGATGAAAAAAACTGTACTCATGCTGTTTGTAGGGCTTTTATCCTTAGGGGTTTACGCTCAGGAGACTGCTAAAATCGAATTTAAAAGCGAGACCATTGATTACGGAGAAATCGAGAGAGGTAGCGATGGTGTTCGTGTTTTTGAATTTACCAACACTGGTGATGCCCCCTTGGTAATCAGCAACGTTAGGTCTAGCTGCGGATGTACTATCCCTAAAAAGCCAGAAGAGCCTATTATGCCTGGAAAAACTGGTAAAATAGAAGTGAAATATGACACCAACAGAATTGGCCCCATTAGAAAGGCCATTACCGTGACCTCCAATGCGGATACGCCCACAAAAGTTTTGAAAATTAAGGGTACCGTCAAAAATCCAGGAGCGAAATAAGGAAAAGGAAAAATATATTTTAAAAGCCCCAAAACCAATTGGTTTTGGGGCTTTTTGTTTCTTAATTAGTCGTCGTCAAACATTTTTTTAAGGACAAAGGTGAACAGCAAATCCCTGTTGTACCGTTCGATCAATACTTTTATCCGCTTCCCTTCTCTTTCGTTGATCATTTTAAGGATTTCCTGAAGCTTGTACTTATGGACTCTTTTTCCGTTTACCGCTAAAATCACGTCACCCTCACGTAATCCTGCCTCCGCAGCGGGGCTTCCCGAACGAATACCGGATACAACAATTTCGGGAACAAGACTTAAACGGGTCTTATTTTCCAATAAAATTTGGACATTCCCAAAAGTATCCGCATCATCCTCTTTCACAATTCCATTGACATCGGCAATACTTTCTGCGATATAACGCAAACCGTTGTGCTGCAAGTCTATTCCTGCTAAATTATATTGGAAGGGGTCTTTGAAGTTTCCATTTTTCCTTAAAGTAACCAGCCCTCGGGCATAATCGAAAACGATATTGAAACGCTTGAGGACTTCACCCCCCAAACTGCCATTACGATCACCCATGCCTTCCAACCCCTGAAAAGATTCAAGGTAAGGAAATGCTACTTTGGCTTCTTCAAGTTCAAAATCGCCTATCCGAACCCCATTGACCTTACTTCGCTTTCCGAAAATATCACCGCTCAGTCCTCTTCCGAGGTGGTCTTCGTAGTTCTTTTCCGGAATCTCCAGCCCTTTTTCGGGTGCCGGAAACAGCCACAAGGCATCACTACTACCGGTATCCACCAGCAATTTAACCTGTACATTTGCAGTATCCTTCATTAGCACCGTGCCTTCCACATAGGCCTTTCTTTTCTCTACGGTAAGCGGTAGGGTCTGTGTTTTTCTTTTATCCTTATATTGGTACAATTCTGGATTGTGCAATTTTATCTTTTTGGAATTATATTTTACTTCAACAATAAAGTCCCTGAATAGATCGTACCCCATAATTCCGTGCACGGGAATACCAAGGGTGGTAGAAAAATTGATTCCCCTGTCCAGAACCACATAAAGGTCTTGGGAGTAATTTCTAGCCTCACCAAGTTTAAAAGCATTGTTTTTGGAACTTAGGGCCTTCATCGGTTTTCCTCCGCCAAGACCACGAATGGTGACTTCGGAAACATTATTTATCGGTATGGAATCTGACTCGGAAAGATTAAAAAGTATGGGCTTACTTACCCCAGAATCCAAAATAAAGGTGAGCTCTGTACCGTTTACCTCTACTGGAATTATAATAAGGTTGTTGATGAGCTCAAACTTTATCTTTTGAGACTTTTCACCTTCGGGCAATCGATATCCTTGCGCCCAAATAAAGAAGGGCACAAATAAAAGAAGTGTAAAAAAGATGATGTTCTTCCTCAACATGCTTAATTTCAACTAGTCATACTTATTAAAGGCTCTAGTTTAAAATAGCTATTATTTGTATCTTGTACAGTATGGAACTATCAGAACTTAAGAAAGAGATCATGTCGCTGCCCTTGGAGCAGCGGGAACTATTGATCAAAGAGTTGTCGATGAGCGGTGACGTGCCC